>JAIPFO010000078.1 GCA_021736565.1 Phycisphaerae bacterium
TGTTCGTCTTGCCGGTCCAGCCCTCGCTGCAAGCGGTAGGCCAGCGCACTTTCGTCCATGGTACTTGCGTAGACCCTTCGAATGGCATTCTCAAATTCAGCATAACGCTGGTCGGGGGCACCCTGATTAACCAGGAAGACACTTTCGTATTTTCCAGCAAATGCATTACCAAACGAATCTTCCAGAAGACTGCTTGACCGGACAATGATCGGCGACTGGCCGAAATATTCAATAATCTCCTGCAGCCGGTCACGAACCTGGTCAGGGAGCTTACCTTTCAGAAGGTTTCCCTTCATTTCAGGCGCCACTTCAAAGTAGCCTTCTGGCGTTTTTTGCTTCATGAGAAGATTCCACCAGCCGTTTTCAACAATGTAACTGTAAAAAACATCGGAGCCGATGTAAAATGAGTCATGAGATTCCATATACGGCTCCCAATCAAACGTCGTATCATTGGCCAGAATTTTTTGCGCCAGCAGCATCCCGGCAGCCTTGCCGCCAATAAAGCCACTCCCAATAAGCCTGTTCTTAATATTGATCAAATCGGCAAGTGAAAAACTATCCTGGGCCAGCTGAGAAATTCTTTTTTCCTGCCCAACCATTATCTTGCAAAGCGTCTGCACAAGCTCTTTAACTTCTTGGGAATCCAATGGTGCCCCGACCAGCCTCTCGGCTTTCATAAACATGCGATCCCATTGATCCAATACTTTTGTCGATCCCTTGGGGCTCACCTGGAAAATATGACTTAAAAGTTTACTCGCATCCACACTGCTCATTAAAGGCGTAAATTCCTGGTCTTGCTGCAAATGGGGCAAAAACATCGTTGGCGAATATCGCTTCCACACTTTTAAGGGATGGACATAAAAATTATTGTCAAAATCATAGACGTCCAGAAGCAATTGAGTTGTTTCCCGGATACGAACCACCGTCTGGTAAGAATGATGATGGCGTAATATGGCAAAGTAGGCAATGGTGTCCAGCTCAAAAAGATAAGGACAGGTCACCATAAAAAAGTTACCGATCATTAAATCGGTCGCCCAGGAATTCAGTAAGTCTGAAAGGCAGTCAAAGACATAGCATACTTCCCGGCCTTCCCGAGAGATAATGGTATGAACCTGTGTCGAAAAACTCTCGAACCCCCCTTTTGCATCAAGCGGATATATCGAGACACCCCGCTGACGTTCCACCAGGGGCTGATGATGGGCAAACCTCATGTAGACCACGTTACGACCATCCTCCAGGGCCTTTCTTACATAGGGCCCGACAAAGTGAATATAGTCGTCAAGATGGTCGACCTGCCAGACAACATTATCCCCTTTTTTTAGATCGTAAAGAATTTCATCCAGGCCTTTAAGCCCTGTACTTGCCCAAGCTGGCATAAGCCGCCCTTTCTATTTTGATCGTTGCGTCAAAAGTTAATAGTGATGTCCACGTCAAAAGTCATTTTTCGACTTTAAAATCGCCTTTTAAAATGCGGAAAACGAGCTTCAAAAATCTTATGACGCTGGCGTCAATAGTGATCATTAAAAACGTCTATTGAAAGGCAGAGTCAACGCGTTGCAATAGGTGTCTCGCCAGCGTCAAGATCCGCCACTTACGAATGATAGTTGTTTTTAGAACCAGAGGTCAACAGCAAAATCCAAATCCCTCCATGAAATTGAATGTGACCTTACAGTTGGGGCAATTATCGATGCGAAATGCTATATCGCATTACATTTATGTATCTTTTGTGTATCGTCATACATTTATGTCGCAACGGTAGTCCCGTACCATCTATCATACATATTTGTGTCATTATCTAATTTTTCAGGTTGCAAGCCATTAAAACAGATATAAATCATATCATTTTGAACCCTTGTCATATTTGGCACATGAATTGCTTTATTCAAATTTTGCGTGAGAAAAACCAGGGGCTTGAAGCCCCTCTGTTTGATATTGAATAACACCGGAATTACGATCTAAAGCGACATAATTCCTTGACTTGCCTTTTACAGAAGCACAACAAGGCGACTTCTGGACCATGCATGTGGCTCTCACAGGCGAACAAAAAAAAGGAAACCCAAGAACAATGAAGACCATCATTATGTTGACAGTATTTATCCTGCTGGCCGGAAGCCGCGTACTATTCGCTGGAGAAACAATCGCTGTGGACACTGGGACGACCGCCTGGATGCTGACCTCAACAACCCTGGTTTTATTGATGGTACCAGGGCTGGCGCTGTTTTATGGCGGATTGGTCCGTACCAAAAATGTGATCGGTACGATGATGCACAGTTTTGCAGCGATGAGCATCATTGGCGTGATCTGGGCAATATGCGGCTATTCGATGTGCTTTGGTGATAGTCACGGTTGGTGTGGCTGGAACTGGGATTTTTTCTTTCTCAAGGGGATCGACGCCAGCGTTAACGCTGAAACGAGAATACCGGATTTGGTTTTCGCAATGTTTCAAGGCAAGTTCGCGATAATTACCCCAGCGTTAATCGCCGGGGCGTTTGCCGAACGGGTTAAATTCCGCGGCTATTGTGTGTTTATTGCGATTTGGAGCTTAGTGGTCTATAACCCCCTGGCTCATTGGGTTTGGGGCGGCGGTTTCTTAACGGGAACGGCCATTGATTTTGCCGGGGGTACTGTTATTCACATTTCTGCCGGTGTTGCAGGACTCGTCCTGGCACTCTACCTTGGCGCCCGCAGAGGTTACCCCAAAATTGCGATGCATCCGAACAACCTGGTGATGACCCTGACGGGAGCCGGTTTACTGTGGGTCGGCTGGTTTGGGTTCAATGCCGGCAGCTCTGTTGCCAGTGGTATACAGACCGCCCAGGCCCTGACCGTGACCCAGGTCGCTGCGGCAACGGGTGCGTTGACCTGGATACTGATCGAAGCCCTGCTTCACAAAAAAGCCACCAGCCTGGGCTTTGTCTCTGGCATGCTGGCGGGACTGGTAGTCATCACGCCCGCCGCCGGTGATGTACAAGTCGCAGGGGCTATCGCCCTTGGGATCATCGCGTCAATCGTTTGCTATGGCGCGGTCATTGCCAAAGGTAAACTGAAATACGATGACACTTTGGATGTGTTCGGCATCCATGGCATGGCGGGAATAATCGGCGCTATCGGATTGACCTTTTTCCTTCGTCCGATGGACGGTCGTCCTGAATTTCTGACGCAATTATGGTATCAAACCCAGGGGGTATTGATCAGTATTGTTTACGCCGGAGTGGTAACATTTGTCCTGGCGGTGATCATTGAAAAAACCATCGGACTAAAACTTAACGAAACGGACGAAATGTCCGGCATGGACCATAGCCTCCATAGCGAACATGGCTATGGCTTATTAAATCTAAATTAGACGCCAGGTATTTTTGACACTCGTTTCCGTATCTTAAAGGAAGGGCGATTTTAAAGTCGAAAAACAATTTTTGACGTGGAGATCTAATTAAAGTCACATTACAGGGCCATAAAATGAAACTTATTACTGCAATTATTCAAACCGATAAATTAGAACGCGTACACGAAGCACTTGTAAAAGCTGAAATTAACCGTATCACAGTAAGTCGCTGTACCGGGCATGGCCGGGCTGCAGAAACAGACCTCTACCGGGGGCAGGAAGTGGCCCCGGATCTGATAAGTAAAGTCCGAATCGACATTGCGTGCAATGAAAAATTTACCGATGCGGCCGTTAAGGCTATTCTAGAGAGTGCCAAACATGGTGAGGCAGGCCAGCTTGGCGATGGGAAAATCTTTATTACGCACCTTGAAGAATGCATCCGCATTCGCACCGGCGAAAGAGGCACGGAGGCAATTTGAACCTGTCGATGACGGCCGCATCACTTTAAAGGTCGGCCATAGACGCGATGAATTACATATATGTCGTATTTTTAAGAAACGCTACATATTTGTAGCTCGCTATAATATTAAAAAATATTACATATTATATATGTCATTATATTATAAAGACTTATATCATGTAAGATTTATGATGGCATGGGTTTTGCTTATATTATTTATAACTATACTATTTAGCCAAAAAATGACATCCGCGTCATAATTTTAAAAAATATTAGTCTCCACGCCTTAAAAAGCCAAAAAAACCAAC
Organism: Phycisphaerae bacterium; assembly: GCA_021736565.1. GTDB lineage: Bacteria > Planctomycetota > Phycisphaerae > Sedimentisphaerales > SM23-30 > JAIPFO01. The sequence continues at coordinate 4,091 of JAIPFO010000078.1, forward strand.
CATTAAAAATAATCAAGCCAGTGATTAACCATCAAGATCAACGCTTCGAACATTTCTGGCTTCATCACCAGAAATGATTAGACTTATATACCATTATGATGTATTTTATAACTATCGGACTTTGAGCCGTTTTTTCCTGTTAACGTTCTACTGAACCAAGGAGCAAACCATGACCGTCGAAAAAAATGAAGCCTCCCCCATTCGTGCCGCCAAAGTATTTGGATCCAATGTTTTTAATGATGCGGTAATGCGAGAGCGACTGCCGAAAAGTGTTTATAAATCCCTGAAAAAAGCCATCAGCGGCGAAACCCCCCTTGCCCTGGACGTTGCCAACGTCGTGGCCAATGCCATGAAAGACTGGGCCATTGAGAAAAATGCCACGCACTACTGCCATTGGTTCCAGCCGATGACGGGCCTGACCGCTGAAAAACATGACCCCTTTATCTCACCGACGGCTGATGGCAGTACCCTGTTAGAGTTTAGCGGCAAACAATTAATCCAGGGGGAACCGGATGCCTCGTCATTTCCCTCTGGCGGCCTGCGGGCTACCTTTGAAGCGCGCGGTTACACCGCCTGGGACTGCACCTCACCTGTATTCATTAAAGAAGATGGCAATAATGTCACCCTGTTTATCCCGAGCGCATTCTGTTCTTACACCGGATGTGCGCTGGACAAAAAAACACCGCTTCTGCGATCCATGGACACATTGAACAAGCAATCTATCCGCGTCCTGAAGGCCCTGGGCAACACCACCTCCTCACGTGTCACCTCGACCCTTGGCCCTGAGCAGGAATACTTCCTGATCGATAAAAAATTCTACGACAAACGTCTTGACCTGATCGTTTCTGGCCGAACGCTTTTTGGTGCGCCCTCACCACGCGGGCAGGAAATGGATGACCATTATTTTGGGTCACTCCATGAACGCATCGCTTCATTTATGGCCGAATTGAACACGGAACTCTGGAAATTAGGCGTCACCGCCACCACGCAGCATAATGAAGTCTCGCCGGCCCAGTATGAAGTCGCCCCCGTTTACGGCACCGTGAATGTTGCGACCGATCACAACCAATTGACCATGGAAACGCTCCAGAAAGTCGCGCTCCGGCAAGGCCTGGTCTGCCTGCTTCATGAAAAACCCTTTGCCGGGGTCAACGGCTCCGGTAAACACAATAACTGGTCGATCGTGACTGACGATGGGATTAACCTCTTGGACCCTGGCAGCACGCCGCATGAAAACATGTCCTTCCTTGTCTTTCTCTGCGCAACGGTTAAAGCGGTTGACAAGTACGCCAAACTTCTGCGTGCCTCTGTTGCCAATACGGGCAACGAACACCGCCTGGGTGCTAACGAAGCGCCTCCGGCGATCGTCTCGGTCTTTCTGGGCGACCAGTTGACCGACATCTTTGAACAACTCGCCATCGGTACGGCCAAATCCTCACGCGAGAGTGGGGAATTGAAGCTGGGAATCTCTACCCTTCCTCCCTTCCACAAGGACTGCACTGACCGCAATCGTACATCGCCGTTTGCTTTTACCGGCAACCGGTTTGAGTTCAGAATGCCTGGCTCCACGCAGTCTTGTTCAGGGGTCAATTTCACCCTCAATACGGTTGTGGCTGAAATACTTTCGGAAATTGCCGACGAACTGGAAAAAGCCGAAGATGTTAAAGTCGCGGCACAAAAAATACTTGGAAAAATTACGACTGAACACAAGAGGATTGTTTTCAACGGTGACAACTATACGAAAGAATGGGTGGAAGAAGCCGCCAGGCGGGGACTCCCAAACATCACTTCGTCGGTTGAATCACTTCAATGCCTTGCCGAGAAGGACTTTGTGGAGGTGTTCGCCAAGCATGGCGTCTTAAGCAATGATGAACTACATGCCCGCCAGGAAATCTTGCTTGAATCTTATGCCATGACGCTCAATATCGAAGCGATGGCGACCCTTGACATTGCCAAACGCCAGATATTGCCCGTTGCGGTGAGCTATTCCAGTACGCTCGGGACCGCCGCTCAGGCCGTCAAGGCTGCTGGCGTATCCGCCGATGCCCAAATCGCCCTGCTAAAACAAACCTGCGATTTGATCAACTCACTAAAAAATGCGATTGAAGTGCTGGAAGTGGCCACCAAAAAGTCACAACACGAAAATGACGTTAACAAAAAAGCGGCCCTTTACCGTGACGAAGTTGTCCCTGCAATGGGTGATGTTCGCCTGTATGCCGATGAGCTTGAAAAGGTCGTTGATGCCAGCCTCTGGCCATTGCCAACTTATGCCCAGATGCTCTTTCTCAAGTAAAAACGACCGTCAGCCTGTTTTTGACACCAGCATAAGTTTTTTTAAAACCCGTTTCCCATGGCTTAAAAGCCTCATTTTAAAGACGAAAAATTGATGTGAAAATCATTTTTAACTCCAGAATTTCCTACATCAGGGTCCCTTGAGCCATCAAGGGGCCCTTCTTTGTTTGAAAAATCCCGGTAATCAACAGGGCGACTGGGGCAAAAGTCGTTTTTCGTCTCAAGAAATCGTGACTTGAGACGCAAAAAAAATGGGTTCTAAAATTTTGTAATAATTTATTAAATTAGATAGAAATATGATTTTACTTTACTTCATCGCTTTTTCTCAATATAATTTCTTTTCTTTATGTCGCTGAGCAGATTGTTTTTTACAAAACACCTTTTCAAGGATGCTCACTGTTGAGGCCAGCATCCTAATTATTTGAATGCCTGTTTTTCGCATCTTAAGGACTGGATTTTAAAGACCAAAATATGCTTTTGACGTGAACATCAGTATTCGTTTTACAAATATTGACTTTGCACGAGAATATTCACAAGGAGTTATCTTTAAAGTGTTAACAACCCCCCCAAAAAATCAGGGACTCTATGAAGCCAGGCGAGAACACGATGCATGTGGGACCGGTGCGGTGATGAATATCTCCGGTGAGCGAAACCATAATATCCTTGACCTGGCCAATCAGGTGCTATTGAACCTCCAACATCGCGGGGCCGCCGGCAGCGACGGTCTTACCGGTGATGGGGCGGGAATTCTCTTTCAAATTCCCCATGAGTTTTTCAGTGATGAAGGGGGAAAAATCGGCCTTCGATTACCCCCACGAGGCCGCTATGGCGTCGCGATGGTCTTTGGCCCCCAGGATGCCGCCCTGCGTGAAAAATGCGATAAATTCCTTGAAGCCGCCATTGCCAAGTATAATATGAAGATCATCGGATGGCGGGAAGTTCAGGGCAACAACAGTTGCCTGGGGACAATTGCCAAAAGCGCCGAACCCTCCATCAAGCAGGTCTTTATCGACGGTTGCGGCCTTGAAGAGACGCCGTTTGAGCGCACACTTTTTATTGCCCGAAGGTGTGCAGAGAAAATGATACATAGTGCCTATGGCTCAAACGCCCAGGAATATTATATCGCCAGCATGTCCTGCCAAACGGTATGCTATAAAGGGATGTTCCTGGCCCCACAGCTCTTTGAATATTACACCGAACTACACGATGAACGAATGATTTCGGCACTGGCGGTCATTCACCAGCGTTACAGCACCAACACATTCCCCAACTGGCGACTGGCCCAGCCGTTTCGCTGCGTGGCCCATAACGGCGAGATCAACACGCTCAGCGGCAACATCAATCGCATGCGGGCCCGAGAAACTCAATTTGAAACCGATCTGTTCGGCGACGACATAAGCGACCTGACACCGGTCCTGACACCGGGGGCCAGTGACTCGGCCACATTCGATGCCGCGCTGGAATTACTCATGCGGTCCGGACGGTCATTACCTCATGCGGTCATGATGATGATCCCCGAAGCGTTTGGCAGCAACTATCATATCAGTACCGACAAACGGGCTTTTTATGAATACCATTCGGCCATTATGGAGCCCTGGGATGGCCCCGCGGCCATGCTCTTTACTGACGGAAAAACAATCGGCGGAACCCTCGACCGTAATGGCCTGCGACCCTGCCGCTATGTCGTCACGACCGATGGTGTCGTTGTCCTGGCCAGCGAGGTCGGCGTCATAGATTTCCCTTCCGAACTCATACAGAAGAAAGGCCGTCTTCAGCCTGGCCGTATGTTTCTGGTCGATACCGAAGAAGGCCGGATCATCACGGATAATGAAATTAAAAGTAAAATCGCGCGTCAGAAACCCTATCGACGCTGGCTCGAAGATAACCGCATTGAACTGAGAGGTTTATTTAAACCGAACAAGCTCAAAAGTCATTCTTTTGAAGAAACTGCCCGGTTGCTGCGGTGTTTCCGCTATACCCAGGAAGATCTCACCATGCTGCTCAAACCCATGGCCATCAACGGACAGGAACCCCTGGGGTCGATGGGAGCGGACAATGCCCTGGCGGTCCTCTCGGATAAACCGGTCCTGCTGTTTAACTACTTCAAACAGCTTTTTGCGCAGGTGACCAATCCACCGATCGACCCCTATCGCGAAGGCCTGGTCATGTCACTGATGAGCTTTACCGGCAAACAAAGGAATCTACTGACCGAATCGCCCAAACATTGCCGGCAACTCAATATCCCACACCCGATCCTGACCAACAATGACATTGACCGGCTTAAATCGGCTAACCTGGACGACTTTGTCGTCATGTCCATTGATGCCTTATTTGACGTCGAGACCCAGGACCCCGAACGTGCCCTAAAGGCCGGGCTCGACAAACTGCTCAATGATGCCGAATGGGCCATTAAAAAAGGCGCTTCACTTTTGATCGTCAGTGACCGCAACATGAGTAACAAACTGGCACCGATCCCCAGCTTACTGGCAACCGCCGCCTTACATCACGGATTACTCAATCGTGGGCTCCGAGGCGAAGCAGGAATTGTTATCGAAAGTGGCGAACCACGCGAAGTACACCATTTCTGCCTGCTCTGTGGCTATGGGGCCAATGCGGTCAATCCCTATCTGGCTTTTGATGCACTGCATAAAATGCATCATGAAGGGGACTTACCCAAAGACATGGAGGCCGGGAAAATATATATTAATTATATTAACTCGATCAAAAAGGGCATCCTCAAGACCATGTCCAAGATGGGCATCTCCACCCTCCGAAGTTATCATGCCGCCCAGCTTTTCGAAGGCATTGGCATCAATAAAAATGTGATCGATACTTACTTTACCGGCACCTCCTCCCGTATCGGCGGGATCGGACTCCAAGAAATTGCCAAAGAAGCACTCCGACGCCACCAAAGTGGCTATGAACCCCTGAAACCGGGCAGCCTGGAGCTTGAATACGGCGGCGATTATCATTACCGGGTAGACGGCGAGCAGCATCTATTAACCCCTGAAGCGGTTGCGATTGTTCAACAGGCGATTCGTACCGACGATTACGAACTGTTCAAAAAATACTCTGAGATCATCAACAACCAGGCCAAGCACCTTTGTACCCTTCGCGGCCTGTTTAAATTTGTCCCACAAGGAAAATCGATCCCTATGGACAGCGTTGAACCGGCGACCGAAATTGTCAAACGGTTCTGTACCGGGGCAATGTCCCATGGCTCGATCAGTAAGGAAGCACACGAGGGCATGGCCATTGCCATGAACCGCCTGGGGGCGATGAGCAATACCGGCGAAGGCGGCGAAGACCCGTGTCGCTATCAGCCTCAGCCCAATGGCGACGACCTCAACAGTGCGATCAAGCAGATCGCCAGCGGCCGCTTTGGCGTGACCATTGACTACCTCTCCCGTGCAAAGGTCATTCAAATCAAAATGGCCCAGGGGGCAAAACCCGGCGAAGGCGGCCAGCTTCCCGGGCACAAAGTCTCTGAAGAAATCGCCCGGTTGCGATATTCAACACCGGGCGTTACACTGATCTCCCCCCCACCGCACCATGACATTTACTCCATTGAAGATCTGGCCCAATTGATCTACGACCTCAAATGCAGTAACCCTGACTGTAAAGTGTCCGTAAAGCTGGTCTCTGAAGTGGGCGTCGGGACGGTGGCTGCGGGTGTTTCAAAAGGCAATGCCGACGAAGTACTCGTTAGCGGCTATGACGGCGGTACCGGGGCCAGTCCTCTGACCTCCGTCAAGCACGCCGGTCTTCCCTGGGAACTTGGTATTGCTGAGACACAACAAACCCTGATACTAAACGGCCTGCGAGACCGTATCATGCTCCAGTGTGATGGTCAACTTAAAACCGGACGGGATGTCATTATCGCGGCACTGCTGGGTGCGGAAAACTTTGGCTTCGGCACCATGGCCATTATTTCACTCGGCTGTATTATGATGCGAAAATGCCATCTGGGGACCTGCCCCGTAGGAGTCGCAACCCAGGACACAAAATTACGAGCCCGCTACAAAGGCGACCCGGCCCACCTGGTCAACTTCATGCTGTATGTCGCCGAAGAAGTACGCGAGATCATGGCCAAACTGGGTTTCTCAAAGCTCAACGACCTGATCGGTAAAACCGAATGCCTCGGCATGAACAGGGCCATCGACCACTGGAAGGCCAGGGGACTGGACTTTACACACGTTTTCACGAAAGCAGAACCCCTGGACGGAAGCGATGCCTATTGCACGAAAAAGCAGGTGAATACCCTGGCGAACAATATCGACTGGGAACTAATCAAGAAAGCTGAAAAAGCGATTGAACATCAGGAAAAAACGGCGTTCGAGATGAAGATCAAAAACATCCATCGAACGGCCGGCACATTACTTTCTAATAAAATTGTCAAGAAGTATGGCCCCCAGGGACTGCCCGATGGCACGCTGAATATTACACTGAGAGGGTCAGCAGGCCAGAGCTTTGGCGCCTTTCTGATCAAGGGGGTTACGTTGAATCTTATCGGTGACGCCAATGATTATCTCGGCAAAGGGCTCTCAGGCGGCAGAATTATCGTTAAAACACCAGAGGAATCCCCCCTGGTCGCCCACCACAATATTATAGCAGGCAATACACTGCTTTACGGCGCCACCCAGGGTGAAGTATTCATCAATGGCCTGGCGGGCGAACGATTTGCCGTTCGCAACAGTGGCGCAACGGCCGTTATCGAGGGCGTCGGCGACCACGGCTGTGAATACATGACTAACGGCATTGTCGTCGTCCTGGGAAAGACCGGCCATAATTTTGCCGCCGGGATGAGCGGTGGGATCGCCTATGTGCTTGACGAGCACCAACTATTCGACACTCTCTGCAACCTCGATATGGTGGACCTCGAAAATGTCTGGCAAGAAGAAGATAAAACCAGATTGCACGACCTGGTTGTCAAACATTACCAATGGACCCACAGTGCAATGGCCAAGCGACTTCTGGACAACTGGACCGAAGCGGTCGGGAAGTTCGTTAAAGTGATGCCTATCGACTATCGCCGGGCACTACAGCAATTAAAAGACCGTGAAATGCAACAATCAGAAACACTACCGGCCACCGAGGAGGTGTTTATCAATGGCTAAACCGACCGGATTTATCGATTACACGCGTAGAGAAGTACCACATCGCCCCGTTGAGCAGCGAATCCACGACTAT
>JAIPFO010000079.1 GCA_021736565.1 Phycisphaerae bacterium
TCACGGAAAGCATTTTTACTGTCACCATAGGCCGAATAGAGCAATCGTAACGCCATTCGCGCATCGACATCCTGAGGGTTGACCTCCAGAAGTTTTTCAAGGTATTCGATCGCACCATCCAAACTCGGTGCCTTTGGACGCGATCCCGTCTCCTGCCGGGAGACGATCGGCTCGACGAAGGAAGCCGGCTGAGGTCTCCGGTCCGGAACGACCATCACATCCGGCAAACTCGCAGTCGGTTCCATCGCGGGCATCGAACCCGTCTGGGAAATACTGTTCGTTCCAGATAGAGTCGTTATATTCGCAGGGATGCGGCGGTCCGATAGGGGCTCAGGAGATGACACGGCATTATAAACCGAGACATCGGTAACCGTTGGAAGGTCAGGATAGGCCTGGGTTGATCGCGACGCTGGCGGGCGTTGCTGAGGTGGAAGTGACGCCGTAGCCCCCCCTGGATTAACCGTTGGATTTTCTATCGGGGTGATGGCCTGTCCCTTGGGGGCGGTAACCCCATTCCCCTTATAAGGGTGGTAAATGGCTCCAGCCACGACTCGCACATACCCATCCTTATTAGCATAGGGATTCGCCGGATCGTAAATATCGTAATAATTCTGGCGATCTTGAGGGTTTTCTGGGCGATTCGCTCCCGTTTTAATGGACGAACGAACACCGGGGTGAGTGGCCGGGGGCTTTGGGACGGCCGCGGTAACCGTTGGCGTTGCGGGGTTCATATTCTCCCCAGGCGTGCCAGGCCGGCCAAGCTGCTGCCCTTCCGCCAGAGCCGCCCGATAGGTGCGCATATCCATAACCTGATGCGCCGCAGAAGTGCCTGCACGGGGATTAACCGTTTCCGAACGATTCTCAGCAGGGTCCTTCTGAACCGGGTCACTGGTAGCGTTCGGGGGTTTCGGCGGATAATAAGTCTGATACTCCGGATACGTCGTCTGGCAGCTGCACAGTACCATGATCAAAAGCAACAAGGCCGATGCTGAGAAATGAAGCCGAAACCGTCGAAACTCAATACGATATCGTCCATGATAATTTTGTACAAACATCCGTGTTCGTCTCCAAAAAGTGAATTTACCCATCCGGGTTTTTTTTGACACCTGCGCCCTAACGGTTCCCAATGCCCATCCACCACCCAGAGGCCGATTGGCACCCTTCGACGGATTGACGTCTAACACAAGAGTCTTTTTAATCGCACGATATAATGTTGTCAATTGCAAATAATATTTCCCAGTCAAACGGAAAACTCAATCGAGACCAGTCTATTGTGACAAGCAGTCTGCATTTTACATATCGCCCGGCCCTTGTCCAGCATTTTCTTGAATTCTTCATACAGAAAAAAATGCCGTTTTATCGAGTCCTGCTACCGCCAGCCCCTTTCCCAGGGAGCCGGCAGCGCTAAAAGCTGAGTATTAACTTTTCCAGACCCGCCCGAACCGTACCGCCGCCGGTTTTTGAGGCAAAGTCAATCTCCATGAGTTTACGTAATGCCGATGCCACCTGCTTGACCTTCATTTGACGCACCTGCCGGACAAAGGCGTCCTTTTGATTCCAAATCCCCACCTGTTTGATAATGCCCGAGGCCCCAACGCCTTTATCCATCAATAGCCTGGCAGAATATAAACGCCTGAAATGCCACGCAAACGCACCCACCGCCGTAAATTCAGCATTCCGGTCCTGGTTGAGCATCTGATCCAAGCGGTCCAGGGCCTCTGCCCGATTACCCACCGTCATCGCTTCAATGACACTAAAAACATTATGCTGACGATTTTGACCAACCACTGCCTGAACATCTTCAGTGGAAATTTGTGACCTCTTGGCATTGACCCCACCCAAATAAACCGCCAGCTTGTCAATTTCATTGGTCAAAATGCCCGAGTCATCGCCCGCCAGTTCAATTAAAACCCCGGCAGCCTGAGAATCCAACTTCAGTTGATGTTGCTCAGACGCGTAATTAATCAAAAACGCGGGCAATTGATTGGGCTTGATCGGCCCGCAATCGAAGACCTCGCCCACCTTTTTGGCCAGTTTAGCCAATCGTGTCGTCCCGGGAAAACTATCGACCAATATCAGTAAAACGCCCGTTTTAGACGGACTTTCCAGATATGTCTCCAGTTCCCCGCGATGATCCGTGACGAACTTACCGGCATCTTTAAGCACGACCACTCGATAATCCGAAAGAAAGGGCAGTGTTCGTAAATCATCCAGCACCTGCGAAAGCGTCACATCGTCACCATCGAAAACAGTCAAGGCCAGTTGCGGGTCCGCATCGCCCAGTACCCGGTCGGTCAACTCGTCCAGCGTATCGATCGCGCGGCGTCGATCTTTACCAAAAACGACATATATCGGCCGGATACCCGTTTTTTTACTTTGAGCCGATGTTCCTGACTTACGTGCCATAATCACAATATCCTTTTGCCTGATGCGTTTACTGGTCCTATTCATCCGGATAGCTTCCCCGGGGCAAGGATTATAAGGCAAAACAACGATCAAATCAAGGTGATTCTAACAGGTTAAGCTATTTCAAGGGCAAGGGATTAAAACCATCCCGAACAACCTTGACAAGACCGTCCGGTATGACCTTTCAGTCTCGTATTGCCCTTTGAGTGAATGCGTCAATTCAAACGCCGAATCAATGCTTCACAATACTTTTGACGCTGGCAATTTGACTGATCTGACCATTCTGTTCCAGGGCATTTTTCGCTCGGGCCAATCCGATCTGGGCCGTTTGATGCGAGGGTTTTTCATTCAAATACTCTTCAAAGTAAGTGACCGCCTGAATATAATCGCCCAGTTCAAAACAGGTATAGGCCAGTTCCAGCCTGGCCGAGTGCATCTTTGGATCGATCTCCAGTGCCTTCTCAAACGACTTACGAGCTTGACGCCATTCCTTCCGCTCACAATAAAACCAACCACGTTGGAAATTTTTACCCATCGCCAGGGTCTTTTGTACCACTTCTGAATTAGAATCCAACGCTTCCTTTTGGGAACGTTCCGGCAAAGCCGTCGGCCTCGCAAGACGACCCGCGGTTAATTCCAACATCGTCGGCCCGGTCAATTCAAACGCACTCGCTTTCTTAAGAGTGCCAGCCGGTCTCGCAGCGGGGTCAGCAAAAACCTCGGTACGTTGCCCTTCGATTTTGCCATCTCTTTTCGCAACCTGCCCGGTTGTATTTATCGTCTCAGACGCCAGCCTCTCGGACTTTTTACCCGCGTAGAAAAGTTTGGAATATTTGACATCCAGATTGCCGGCTTTATCGCTGATCTCCGCTTTTAGCATGACAGAACCAGATATCGTCTTGGGTAATCGCCAGGTATAACGTCCATCCGCGGGATGAGAATTCGAAATTTTGTGCCAATCCAGCATTTCAGCTGACTTGCCGATGTTATCTGATTCAGCCCAGAAGAAATTCACCGGAAGATCCGTCAGATGAGAATCGAACCCAACCCACCGAATTTTTATCGACCGATCCTCCGGTTTATTGACAAAAGCCTCACTGCACTGCATAAAAATATGAGGTGAAGTATAGTCAATGAAAACCTCAAGATGCCCTTTCGCATCTGGAGGAATAACAATGCGACGGCCTGAAGAACCCTCAGTAGTATTACCACAGGATCGACGCCCCCACTGATCGACCACGACGATTAGAAATTTGTAATTCCCTTCACAAGGCGATTCAAACCGTACTGGCGGACGTAAATCCTGGTCAAAACCATAAAATTGCCAACCGCCATCCATCTGGGCATACCACAACTCTATGGAAACAATTGTTTTTTTGATATTCTCTGGGATTTGATATCCTACATCAACCGAACGGCTGCGAACAACTTCGGGGACTGTCTTTAAACAGTCACTGGCAACAGGATCCGCATGCCCCCCCATCGGCTCAGGCAACTGCCCCCAAAGAGCCCCCCCGCCGCTAACACACAGGCCAATAATGCAATAAACTATTTCGTGATAAAGCTTTATATTCATAACACCACCTCATAAATCACGCCACGGCTCCGCCGTCCCCCTCCCATATTCGCGTCTAAAAATGCCCGCTTTACAGGCCCTCATCAGTCCGAGGCGTAATGATGAGATTTTAACATCGTGGGCCGCCCTGAAATACGCATTACCGGACGGACAATACTTATCGGACATTATCGACTTATAGGACGTTTCAGCTTTAAAGAAACTGGCTCTATCACTTAAATTCTCAACATTTTAATTCGCGGAATCCAGATCAGGACGGGGTAAGTAACCGAGTTTGGCGCATTGCCGGAGGATTTTATTGGCCAGTGGAGCAGCAATGACCCCGCCATTTTCATGAATTTCCGCCATCACTGCGATCGCAATGGTCCGCCCATCAAAAGCACGAGCATAACAGGAAAAATGAGAGTCGTTCGTTGAGCCTGTTTTACCATACAGTAATAGTTTTTCCGGAGACCAGGAGACCGGATTGAACGCCTTATACGCAGTTCCCGCCGGTTTGTAGATCACCGCGGCCATGCCCTTTTGCACAATTTGGGCGTTATAGGTTGAGGCGATCCGAATTTCGGGACGATTGACCTTCGGCGAAGCAATGAGTGTAGGGGCCAGATAAACACCATCTCGAGCGATGGTTGCCATGCTATTGGCGATGTGCAATATCGACCCATCCAAGGCGCCCAGGCCAAAATAGATATAAATTTCAGCTTTCCGTGACAGTCGCCCCCCAATGGGAGCGATATGCCCGGAAGTCTCTTTAAAGGATCGCCAGGAGCGATTTTCAAACGCATCAGACGGCCATGCCAGAATCTGTCGGCCAAAGCCCGATTTTAGCAGCCAATCCTTGACCGAGGCATAACCCATCCTCTGGCCAAGTTTGATATAGTACATATTACAGCTTTTCATTATCGATTCATACGCATCGGTGGGACCGTGATGGTGAATCGCCCGTTCGGGTGGCCCGGACCAATTCTTATTTGAAAAGTCGCATAATATCGTATCGTACTCCCCAATTGCCCCTTGTTCCAATGCACCCAATAAATAGGTTGCTTTGATTGTTGAGCCCGGCTGATAAGGCCAACTGAGCGCCCGGTTCCATTTCCGCCTGAGCGGGTCCGGTTTCCGCTTTAACTTGTTGGGATCATCGGGGTCAATCTCATTAATTAAATAGAAATTCTTTTCGTTATAATATTTATCCAAATCAAACGTTGGAACTGACACCATCGCGCGAACCTCGCCGGTGGGAACATCGATCACCACCGCCGCCCCTGTGCATCCGGCACCATCAGGCCCGGCGGTGGAAAAAAGATTTTCAATGGCCTTCTGTAATTCAATATCCACGGTCATCGTAACATCCAAACCCATCTGCTGGTCAACAGGCTCATCAACCAGGCCAAGATAACGATTAACCTTTTTCCAGCCACGCTTTCCTCGCAAACGCGATTCGAACATATATTCCACACCCCACTCGCCCCGGCGCTCGCCCAGATGATAGGCGGTAAGGTCCTGATCTGTCGGTTGGCTCCAATTAGCATCAACCACTTCCAGCCCCCCGATCGGTGTCATCTGCCCAATTAAATGACAAGCGGCATCCCCATAAGGATAGCTTCGCTGCTTACTGGCGATAATGGCGATCGGTTGCAAGAGAAACGCGTTATCCAAATACAATTCCAGAAACTTATTCTCAATAGCAAAAGCCGTCTCACGCGAGATCGAATCGAGTATCGGATGATAATTGTGGATCTCACTGGGATCAGTCTCCCGGTATATCTGTCGCAATCGCGTATAAGGATCTTCTATTTTTCGGGCCAGGTCCTCTACCGCTTCGTCACACGATTGCACCCCCTGATACGGTAGCTTATTAGCCTTATACCAGTTCTTGCGGGCCATATAGGCCCGGAGCGAAAAAATGCTGTCATTGATCCTCTTTATCTCAGAAAGAATCTCCTGCCGGGAGACATCCAGAACCAATGCCAATTCTGATAACCACTTGTCGGCATTGGCTTGCTGTTGCCCATACTTCTCTTCCAAATAGGCCCGGATCTGCTTCTCGGTTGGATGCGTTTTCTTCTTTCGTGTTTCGTACTCCAGGTACATAAAATCGCGAAACCGCTGATCGTACAGACGTGTAAATTCATAATGCATATGAACACGATAGCAGGGCTCATCCACCGCCAAAGAGCGGCCTTTGATATCACTGATCGTCCCGCGAACCGTTGCCAGCCAGGACGGACGCCCCTCAAACATCTTCTGAATTTCCCGATCAAAGGTCGCGCTCTCAAAGAGCTGCAACTGAACCAGTCGCGCCAATAGGATTGCCATTGACACCAGTAATAGGCCAATAAATACCAACAATCGCCGTTGAAACATAAAAACTCTTGACCTGCCGGATGTTTGAAAATAAGTCCCGTGGCATACGTTCTCTGAAAGGCTGATCGAGAAACATCGCCAGAGAATTACACTTTAGCTACAAACATTAACTAAGGGGTGCGGGCTGCGCCCTTCCGGTAGCGGAGTTCTCAGGGCCTTCATTCAAGAGGGCCTTGACACTGGGCATCGCCACCCGGGCCGAATGTTTAAACTCCAGGAACAAAGGAGGACACTTCTTAATATCACGCGGCCATCTGAATAATAATTCTGTACTGACCGACTTGCCCGGCTCATGATATTGCCCTTCATTCAACGAAACAGCCGTCAAATCGTTGCCAAGATAGGCCCCCTCAGGATACCGAGAATAGCCTCGCGAATCACGTGCAGTTGAATTAAATCCCACCAGCCTGAAATGACCCCATGCAAAACGAACCGACCGGTCGGCATCACCAGCGCCGCGATTGCCCGATTCGTTGGCCCCCGGCTTGATGGTCACACTGACAGAAATAAAGACCTCACCATCCTTTAATTTATTACCAAACGCCTTACTCCTGGAAAGTTCCGTAGCATCGTCAATGATACGGACATCTTCCTTTTTCAATACCAGTGAATCGTTCGCCGCGTCATGTCGCATCCCTTCATAATTTAAGGGCGTCACACGGTTCAAATACAATTCCTGCAGCAGATCCGGGTGAACTTGGGTATAGACCACATCACCGCTAAAACAATACTTACTGAAATGACCAAACATTTTCTCAACAAAACTATCGCTATTCGGAAACAGGGAATTCCATCTCGCCTCTTGACGTGTCCCCTCCTTGTCTTTAAATTCAAAACCGTCACCCACCGCATACAAAAACACTTCCGCTTCCCTTTTGTCCGGCTTGTCTTGCATTTCGGTAATAGTTAACGCCAACCCCTCACAACGGTTGAAACCCAAAACAGTGGAGTCGATCGGCAGGGATTGAAAGCCCCGGGCAATCATCCCGGTGATCACCAGAGCTGCGATCAATGCGAATACCGCACTGCCGAGACGGTCTATCAGCAACGAAAAATTCATATTCCCCCGAATATAACGGTCGGTTAATTCTCGAAATGCCAATAACGTTAATGCGAATATACCTAACAGGGTTACCGCATACGGAGGAACCCATATCCCGTTTTCCAGCAGTATAGTTGCCAGGGGCTCCTGGTAATTTATCGCAACAGCCGCCGAACATATCGACAATATCGCCATGATCAGGGCACTGAACAGCCCCTGACTGAATACCTGAAAGTAGACGAGTATCCCTACCATCCCACAAAGTATAATAATGGCCAGCATGACCTGTTCTCCAATCCTGACGCCAACGTCATAAGTTTTTTCTAAGACTTTTTCACAAAAAACCGACCTTCGCTTAAAGGCTGATTTAATATGAAAAGTATCGCTTAACACGAAAATTTATTCGATTATCTATTAACGGCTTAATGGATCGATCTAACGATATCCCACAACTATTGAATGCCACGGTCTATTTTTCCACTGGATTCTTTTTAGCCTTCTGGTTTGTGGTGATCCGCAACACCTCCTTGATACTGGTGTCACCTTCTATCACTTTACGCAATGCCTGTTCCTGCAAGTACAACATTCTCTCTTTACGACACTGCGTCCGTAACGCATCCCACGATGCCGACTCGGCGATCAGGGCCTTTAACGCGTCCGAAAGGATCAAGGTCTCAAAAACTGCGGTACGACCAAAATAACCGGTCCCCTGGCAATTCTCGCAAAGAATCGGGTTACCTTTCTTATCGTAAAGAAGCTCTGTGGGGGGACGGTAAAAACTCCGAACCTTGCCCACTGGCAAATTCAACTTCTTTAAAGTGTTGGCATCTGGGGTATACGCTTCCCGACACTCAAAACACAGCT
This sequence comes from Phycisphaerae bacterium, assembly GCA_021736565.1. Lineage (GTDB taxonomy): Bacteria > Planctomycetota > Phycisphaerae > Sedimentisphaerales > SM23-30 > JAIPFO01. Next base: position 8,253 of record JAIPFO010000079.1, read on the forward strand.
TTCGCAATATTTTCTGATTCGTGATCATCAAGAGCGTTTTGGCAACCTTCTTGTTATCACCCACCATTTCCATCCATCGCTTCAAGGCATCCAGGACGCCATTGGCTTCCATGCCAAAGTACAGCTTCTTACCACTGATCGCCGCCTTGGTCCCCATTTTAGCCATATCCGGCTCATCACAGAAACCGACCAGCATCGTGTCTGGGTCCGAATGGAACGCCGTTTGTAACTGCCGTGCATGAGACGGTGCATCCGGCCCAACGTCAATCAGGTTCTGAGTAATATTATCCAGGTCCGATAAGGTCTTCATTTCAAGCGAATATATATTATGTGTGAAGGCGTCATGCCTGCGAATAAAACTATACAGAGAGGTGGTCACCCCCGATTTCGGCATGCCGGTGACCAGGACAACGCCCTGTGGCTTTAATATCTCCTGCTCAACCTGCTTCAACTGCTTGTCATGCAATCCGATCATCGCCAGCGATAGAACATGAGCTTTCTCCACACGCTCGAGGGACAGCTCTTCGCCACGCGTACTCCCGGAGGTGAATATGTTCCAGGTTGTTTTTTCTTCGCTGGTCTTAATGGTAAAGAAACTACCGGTCTGCGGACGACGACGGTCCTTCGTATCCAAACCCGCCACCGCCTTTAAGTATTTGATCGCCGCCTCGGCATCTTCACGGTCAAGCTCATTTTCTATCGAGGCAATACCATCAATGACATACTGTACCTTATACTCCTCGCCTTGGGGGATTATTCTGGCATGACTCACACGCCGCATCCAGAGGTCATAGATCAACTCCTCGGCAAGCACATACCCATAATATTCATCATCCATCTTATGAGGCGTCGGCAATTCATTATCATTCACTGAGATAAATTCCAGCCGGAGATTCGATTCCACTTTCCCTCGCGATTCGCTCGACAGCACCCATCGAATATGATCACGGGTTAAAATGGTCTTGTTATCGGGCACCCGGGCATTCCGATGCAAAATATATATGATCGTCACCGTCGCCCAAATCACCAGGAACATCGGCAAAACCACCAGGAAAGGGGCCGGTAGGAGAAACCACAACGCAAAGATCAGTGTCCCGGCCCCCATGTAGATATTATTCCAAAAAGACCGGTTGGTATTCACCGCCTTGGCATCTTTATCCAGCCATTGGCCTATCCACGCCCAAAAGCCAAACAAAACGACAAACGTGATAAGTTTCCAGATACATATATAGCCACCCAGTTCAACGGATTCTGCCAGCATTTCTACATTCATGCAGGACTCCAATTACTTTTTTAATAATTTAATTCTTGTTAATTTTGATGTCCACGTCAAAAGTCATTTTTCGGCTTTAAAATCGCCCCTTAAGATGCGGGAAATGGGCTTCAAAAATACTTTGGACGCTGGCGTCAACTGTCACACTTTTTTTTTCGCCCTGGTTCCTTGTTCCCCAGGACGTTATCCTACAAGATAAACTATAATCATCCCCACGTCAAAAGGCAATTTCACAGCGATATTTCGGGCGTTAAGACACGCGTTATAATCTCCATATCCCGACCACGCCGGGAGATGACGCTGGCGTCAATTATGACTCGCGGAATACGATTTACCCCAAAATCCCCGCAGAGCCCGAGCGAATGCCTTTGATCGCCATCTTCAATTCCTCAGGATTGGGCGAATAATTATAGGCGGTTTTCAGATCGATAAATTCACTATTCACAAACTGCCGTAACGACTCGTTAAAATCGATCATACCCGCCGCATAGTTCGACTTGATCACCGTGGGCAGCTCGACTTCCCGTCCGTCTGCGATCAGTTTGCGTGAAACCGCATTGACCAGTAGAATCTCAACCGCCGGGACACGGGGAATATCTTTTCGGATCGTTGGGATCAACCGCTGGGTAATGATCGCCATCAAGTTTCCCACGATCGCCTGGCGAACCATGTGACGTTCCACTTCCGGAGTCAAATCCAGCATACGGGTGATCGACTGATATGCATCGGTACTATGCAACGTGCCGAAAACCTGGTGACCAGTCTCTGCCGCTTTTACCGCCGCGTTCAGCGTGGTAAAATCACGAATCTCTCCAACCAGAATCACATCCGGGTCTTCACGCATGACCGATCGGAGGGCATCGTCAAACGTGGGAACATCAATGCCGACTTCTCGCTGATTGACCAGACCCTTATCATCCGTAAAGATAAACTCGATCGGGTCTTCAATCGTAATGACATGGTCCGTTCGGGTCCGAAGAATTTTATCCAGCATGGAGGCAATGGTCGTACTCTTACCTGAACCGGTAACCCCGGTCACCAGGATTAAACCCTGGTGAATTTCAGCGATCTTCATGACGATAGGCGGCAAATTTAACGATTCAAACTTCGGTATCTGCGCACTGGTTCGACGGGCCACCAACGAAACATTACCCCGCTGGCGAAATATATTCACTCGAAAACGGTCAGAGGCACCAAAATCATAAGCAAAATCCAAAGCACCTCTTTCCAGAAAAAACTCTTTCTGGGACTGCGAGAGGATCTCAAAGATCATCTTTTCGAGTTTGGCCTCCGGGATAGGATCACCGGTCACTTCCTTGAGTGCGCCTTTACTGCGAATCCGAGGCAGACAATTGCCCTTCATATGCAAATCGGACCCCTGGACACTGATAACCCCTTTAAAATATTTATCAATCTCCGTCTTTTTATGGTCTAACGCCAATTGTTCGGATATAGGTTGACCTTTCAAGGTTTCTCTCCTAATTATATGTATATTGATGTTGCGTCAAAATCAATATTCACAGGTCAAAACGTCGATTAAAAAACAGAATCAACGCTTTACAATACTTTTGACGCTGGCATCTATATATGAAGTTATAAGTGCTTGATCGTTTAAACGAATCCATCGAGCCAAACAGCTCAATGGGATCTAAAGTCGCATAACAATTTTTTTGTCATTCAAGAATTCTTTCGCCTGTTGGATCGTATATTTGCCAAAATGAAATATACTGGCCGCCAATGCCGCCTCCGCCTTCCCTTCGGTCAGGACCTCATACATATCCTCCAGGGTCCCCGCCCCGCCACTGGCAACCACCGGAATATCAACTTCGTCCGCCACCGCCGCGGTCATCTCCAGATCATAGCCGCTTTTGGTGCCGTCAGCGTTCATAACATTGAGCACGATCTCTCCGGCACCATCGCGATAGCCCTTGCGAACCCAGTCCATC
>JAIPFO010000080.1 GCA_021736565.1 Phycisphaerae bacterium
CCCGCTTGCGGGCGATAGCCCGAAAGCGGGACGAGGGGCAAAGGGATGGAATTTCTGTACAAGAATAACCTGTCGCTCCCTGCGGTCAGATATCAAATTCGGTAACATGCCCTCTGCCCAGAAAGTCACACCGGTTACGATATCGCAACTCCGCCTGTTTGGCGGACACCGTGCATCCCGGGGGTACCGAACGGGTCAGGAACACGCCGCCCCCGATCGTAGAGCCTTTGCCAATGGTCACATTCCCCAGGACTGTCGCATTGGAATAAACCACCACCTCGTCGCCCAGTGTGGGGTGGCGTTTGTGCCCGCGGATGATCTGGCCTTCTTCGTCATGCGGAAAGCTAATGGCCCCCAGGGTCACCCCCTGGTAGAGTTTGCAATTATCACCGATGATGGCCGTTTCGCCAACCACCACACCGGTGCCATGGTCAATAAAGAAACCGCGTCCGATATGGGCGCCGGGGCTGATATCCACCCCGGTCAGATTGTGAGCGTGTTCGGTCATAATTCGGGGCATCAGCGGGACCCCGAACTTTCTCAACTCATGTGCCAGGCGATAGGTCCCAACCGCGATCGTGGCCGGATAACTAAAAACAACCTCATCGGTTCCTTGGGAGGCGGGGTCGCCTCGATAGCCCGCCAGGACATCACTGGCAAGCACTTCACGCACTTTGGGTAACTCGCCAAGAAAAGCAACCACCGTGTCGCTGGCCATGTGACGATGCCGGTCGCTCCGTTCTTTATAGCTAAGACATTGATATATGATATGATACAAACGCGAGCCAACGGACTCAAGAGTCTCGCGGACAAAGGCTCCGCAATTGTCATGTGTCACATTTTGATCGCCAAAAAAACCTGGATAGATCAGCCCAAACAACTGTTTGGTGATGTCATGGATCTCGTCCCGCGACGGCAACGACCGGCTGCTGATATGCTTGATCCTATCGAAGGCGTAATAACTATCCTCCATATTGACCGCCAGCGATTCCAGTTTGTCACCCAGAGTAAATTTTTCAGTCACGTGTAAGCTCCTATCAGAGTACTTTCGTACTTTTTTATTGTAACAGGTCTATCGCGATGGTTCCGCAGGGCTGCTAGAATGCAATCCTGACTAATCCACTGACTTTCCAGATACTATCCGAAAGTATCGATTGTGCAAAGAGTTTTCTAAGTCACAGCTGCACAAGGAATTAGGCTAAAAATCGCGAAAGGTAACTATGTATATGCAAGCTGTAGTATAAAGCATTTACACCCTCAAAACAACTGGCAAAAAGACAGGATCGCCAATCAGCGACACAAACCGCCTTCCGGCGATTTCTTGAAATGTAAAGTTATATTTCGCAAGGACTTACCTTTCGATCCAACAGTGACGTACGCGTCAAAAGTCGATTCGAATTGTTCAAATCAGGCTTTAAAGTACGGGAAACGGGCTTCAAAAAGCCTTATGACCCTGGCGTCAAAATGATAATTTTCTATCCCATCAATTAATTTCACGGTCAAAGGTTGATTTGATCGAAAAACTGAGCTACGATATCGAGGATAATATGGGAATCAATAATCACTTTCACTCAATCACTAAAGAGTACGATCATGGGAAAAAACGAATCGAAAGATCATAAAAAACGGATAAAAAAACGGCAAAAAGATAAGGCACGAAGGAAAAAGCAAGCCGGTGCAGTCCCCTTCGCCTTACTCAGTCCAAAGAAAAAAGTTCTTATCTGCCGAGACTTCCCCATTCACGAATGCCTGATCAATCCATCCTGGAAAGAGAAGGGACTGGCCAATATCACGATCTCACGTCAACAGCCTGATGGTAACCTGGTTGTGGGCGTTTATCTGGTGGATACTTTTTGCATGGGGCTGAAGAACACGTTTTTTATTTCAGATTTTTCTTTGTCAAAGTACAAGGACGAATTAGTTCACAAGGCATATTACCAGGAAAATCCTGTAAAATGTCCGATTTCATTGGCCTGTCACATCATTTACGATGGCATTGCGTTTGCCGACCAATTTGGTTTTAAACCGAATAAAGACTTCAAGTATTCACAATATCTACTCGATGAAAAAAATGATCTTGATCCGATCGAACCGATCGAATTTGGCAAAGATGGAAAACCCCTCTTCATTTCAGGCCCAGATGACGATGCGAACGCCATTACCCAGCAACTATCCATCAAGGTAGGAAACGAAAATTTCCACTATGTTTGCAGCATGCCCTAAGCATCAGTACCGCGAGAGTTGAATATTGTTCCAGCCCGCCCAGTTGCAATATCCGGCGGCTTTAAACCGCGTTTTCAATGCATTAAAAGCGGATTTGAAATATTAAAAATGACTTTTTGACGTGAGAGTCAACTTTAGTCTTGACAAGTTCGCTAAAATAAATATGATAGTCTCTTCGCCGTGAGTCATGGAGACTTATGTTTCCATAACCACGTCAAAAACAATGACTTACCGTCATTAAAGCCGCCCCCATCGTCTAGCGGCCTAGGATACCTGGTTCTCAGCCAGGTGACAGGGGTTCGAGTCCCCTTGGGGGTATTTGTAAGTGCATATAAAAAAAAGACTTATAAGTCAAAAAGCAAAGCGGTAGTCATTTCGGTAGTCTTTTATGACCTGAATTTACAGGTATTTTTCTTGATACGGTTATTTACATTGGTTACAATGGCAGAGCATTGCGTTGTCATAGATGGAACCTGCTCATGAGATATTATGGGTTTTGGATGGCTATAGCCCTTCCCCCGGCTGCAATCTCCTTTCCGGCATCTCTATCCCATTTATCCTCAATAGTGATGTCATCGCCATAAATATTTTTTTGACGCCCGTTTTCCACCGCATAAAGGCGGACCCGCTTTTGGTGGTTCGACTTTTGACGCGGGAGTCGTCATGGGTGATTTTTACATTATCCAGGAGATCGTCATGTCACTATTCAAGAGAATTATTGTAAGCTGCGTTGTATTACTCGTGTCGGCTTCCTGTGGGGCCGTTGAAAAAGATATTTCAAAAGTGGACCCCGTCGCAATGAAGCGATGGCAGGATATGCGGTTTGGGATGTTTATCCACTGGGGGCCCGTCTCGCTGACCGGCCATGAAATTGGCTGGTCTCGCGGCAATCAAACACCGATTGCAACGTACGATCAGCTTTATAAGCAATTTAATCCCACACGGTTTGATGCGGACCAGTGGGTTCGAATTGCCAAAGAAACCGGCATGAAGTACATCATACTGACCACCAAGCATCATGACGGGTTTTGTTTGTGGGATACAAAGCAGACCGAATACAATATTATGAATTCGCCGTTTGGACGGGATGTTGTCAAAGAATTGGCCGCCGCTTGTAAAAAGCAGGGCATTGCGTTTGGTACCTATTATTCGACCTGCGACTGGCACCATCCTGATTTTCCCCGAACCAGCCCCGGGGGGCAGGTCAGTCGGGAAAAGCACAACCTGGACCGCTATACCGGGTACCTCAAGGCGCAGGTCAGGGAACTCCTTGTAAACTACGGCCCCCTTATTACACTTTGGTATGATGTCCCCCAGGAGTTCAATGCCCAGCGTGGCCAAGGGGTTATCGACTTTACCCGGTCTTTGCAGCGGGACATCATCATTAATAACCGAACGGGCGCCAGGGGCGATTTCGATACACCGGAACAGAAAATTGGCGGTTTTAATCGTGATCGGCCGTGGGAAACCTGCATGACCATCTGCCAACAGTGGGCCTGGAGGCCCAAAGATCAAATGAAGTCGGCCCAGCAGTGCATTCAGACACTGCTCCAGACCGCCGGCGGCGATGGCAACCTGCTCTTTAATGTTGGGCCGATGCCGGATGGACGCATTGAACCCCGTCAGGTCGAGCGTCTGAAAGAGATGGGTGACTGGCTGAAAAAGTATGGCCATGCCATCTACGGCACACGCGGCGGTCCTTTTAAGCCCGGTTATTGGGGCGCATCCACCTGCAATGAGGATAAAATTTACCTCTTCGTGATGAACTGGCCGAAAACCGGACCGTTGAAGGTTCCCATATTGCCAATGAAGGTCACAAAGGCCGCCCTGAAGCCCCAGGGCGATGTAAAGATGAAACGCACCGAGCAGGCGATCGAATTGTATGTCCCGCAAGAAAAAAGAAACCCCATCGCCACGGTCATTGAATTGACCGTAGCGGGGAAGGCCTTCGATATTCCACCGGTTAATTTTGCCCCTGAAAGAAAATCAGCGGCCTCTGGAAAACAGGCAAAAGCGTCGAATACCTTTGGCAACAGCGAACAATATGCTCCGGCCAAGGCCTTTGACCAGGACCCCGAAACACGATGGGCAACGGATGCAGGAACAAAGGCCGCATGGTTGGAAGTGGACCTCGGCAAAGAGATGACGATCGGTCAGGCAATGATTGATGAGGCCTGGGACCGGGTCCATCGGTTTGAGTTGCAGTATAAAGTCGATTCACAATGGAAGCGAGCCCATGCCGGGACAACCCTCGGGGCAAAAAAAGAGTTCGCGTTCGATCCGGTGACCGCTCGCTATTTCAAGTTGAATATTCTGGAAGCCGTAGAAGGACCGACGATCTGGGAAATGCAATTGTATGAAGAAAAGTAGACGCTCGCGTCATGAGTATTTTTGAAGGCCGTTTGCCGGTCTCGGACTTATCTCTGAAAGTAACATTTATTCATTTTTTACCTAAAATCGTTTCTATCCAAGGATTTTGGACGCTAAAAAATGCCATATTTCACCATTAGAAGAAAGGATCAATAGCATGGCTATTTATGCTAACAAGAAGATTTCTCGACGTCAATTTGTCTCCCAGGTCACAGGCGCAGCGGCCTTTACGATCATCCCGCGTCATGTCCTCGGAGGCACCGGGTTTGCGGCCCCCAGCGAAAAACTGAACATTGCTGTTGTCGGCTGCGGCGGACAGGGCCGGACAAACATCAGAGGGCTCATGCAGCATAAGGATGCTCAAGTTGTCGCCATCGCCGATCCCACCACCTCTGCCGACTATGACCGGTTTTACTACAAAGGCTTGGCGGGACGACTGCCGGTCAAAGAAATGATCGAAAAGCATTATCAGGCTGAAAACCCGAAATTCAAATGCAACGATTATAATGACTTCCGCATGCTGTTTGGCAAGGAAAAGGATATCGACGCTGTTTTGTGCGCCACGCCGGACCACTGGCATGCTTATGTTGCAATGACGGCCATGAAGCTTGGCAAGCATGTCTATTGTGAAAAACCGCTTGCTCACAATATCTGGGAAGTCCGCCAACTTGCTAAAGCGGCCAGGGAAACTAAGGTTGCCACTCAAATGGGCAACCATGGGCGTTCTTCCAGCGGCCATCCGCTCATGCGGGAATGGCTGGCAGATGGGGCTATCGGAAATGTCAAGGAAGTCCAGGCCTGGAGCAACGCAAGTGCACATATTCATCACAAGGGACGACCGGCAGAAACCATGGAAGTCCCCAAAGGCCTGGACTGGAAAATGTGGCTGGGACCACGCGGACCGCGGCCCTATAACCTGGAATATATGCCTTATACATGGCGTAACTGGTGGGCGTTTGGCTCGGGCATCATGGGAGACATGTCGATCCATCATTTTGATTCGGCCTGGATGGCATTGAACCTGGGCGACCCGACCTGGATCGAGGGAAACACCGAACAGTTGGACAATGAAACCGCTTCGGAAAATAACAAGGTCACCTGGATGTTTGAGAAAACCGATACGCGTCAGGCGGTCAAATTTTTCTGGTGTGATGGAAAACTCAAACCCGATCGCCCGGCCGAACTGGAAGAAAATCGCAATATAGGCGGCAATGGTGTGATCGTCATTGGCGATAAGGGCAAAATCTTAGGGGGCGGCTGGAGCGCATCGCCACGGATCATCCCGGAAGTGAAGATGAAAGAATACAAACGCCCCGCCAAAACCCTGCCGCGATCCACAGGCCACCACCGCAACTGGCTCGACGCGTGTAAAAACGGCGGTTCCACAGTCAGTAATTTTGAATACGCCGCTAAATTAACCGAATTTGTACTGCTTGGCAATCTTGCAATTCGCGCAGGAAAACGTATCTATTGGGATGCTGAAGAAATGAAAGCCAAGGGGATGGGCGAACTGGACCCCATCATCCGTGAAGCATACATCCCGGAATGGGACCTGGCTAAACTTCTGTAAAAAGCTGTTTGGATAAGATTGCCGGTGGCTAACGGCCTGATCTTTTTTTTGTAAATGTTTAAATGAACCTCTCCGATTATTTTGACGCCAGCGTCATCAGTTCTTGGAAAAACCATTTTCCCATCTCAAATGTCGATTCTAAATTGAAAAATTGACTTTTGAGGTGGGAATCCTGGTTAAGCTAATAATTTTGACGCCAGCGTCATATACCCCTAGATCGGAATTTGAAGCCTGTTTTCCGTATCTTAAAAGGAGGCCCCACCTTTGGCGGGTTGGCTTTTGACGCGGGATGCAAAGAAAAAGTAACAGGGGTATTTTAATGTCACTTTAGATTATCGAAGGAAGGAAATGAACCCAATGAAAAAAATACTTTTTATGACCCTGCTGTGTGGTTTTATTCTGATGGGGGGATGCGCAAAAAAGGTGCAGCGATATGGCAGTGTGATTGGCGTTAAGGAAGAGATGCTGGAGAAATATAAGGATCTTCACGCCAACCCCTGGCCGGAGATCAATGCCAAGATCAAGGAATGCAATATACAAAACTATTCCATCTATCTAACCGAGTTCCCGGATGGAAAGCATTATCTGTTTGGCTACTTTGAATACATCGGCGATGATTTTGAGGCCGATATGGCCAAAATGGCGGCCGATCCGATGACTCAAAAGTGGTGGAAAGAGACCGACCCCTGCCAGGTCCCCCTGGACAATCGCAAGGAAGGGGAGATGTGGAAAACGATGAAGGAAGTCTACCATCTTGACTAAAAGTTTCAGGTCAAAGAAGCGACGGCCCAACGATGGTCAGGTTCAGGCTAATTCAGCGGGGGGCTATTTTCAGGAAAGAATCCAAAAAAACATTATAGCAGCCAGTCTCTTTATCGCCTGGCGGTTTGGTCCGTGTCTTTTGGGCGAGACAGGAAGCCCAATGTAATTTTGGTCATGGCCGATGATGTCAGTTGGGAAGCGTTTGCCTGTTATGGCCGCGAAAATTAGTAAGACGCCCAATACTGATAAGATGACCGCTGCGGGTATTCGCTTTTCCCATTGCTATTGAACCCCCATCTGCACGCCCACCGGTGTTCAGTCCATTCACATCGTTAAAATCGCCCTTTAAGTTGCGAAAAACGGCGGCAAATTATTTACAATATTATCAATAAAGGTAGGCCCAGAAGGTCGAAAGAGAGGCATCTCCGGTTGCCTGTTTAAAAAATAATTGTTTAATGTCGTTGATGTTTCATTCAGAGATATTGTTGACGTCCATTTGCGATATTTATGGAAGGTGGCATCAAAAGCGATATGGACAACTGAAAAGTCAGACAAATGATCGGGAGGGCATACTAACACCCTTCGACGGCTTCTCAATAGATCGATCGCAATAAAAAAGGTTCAATAGATGCCTTTAATAAAAGGTCAAAAATCGACTTTTGACGTGGAGATATATTTTGCTATACTGTTAGGATGCAATTTACATTAGCCGTGAAAATCAGATTATTTATTGTGCTTGCCGTCAGTATGGGGTTATTTACAACGCTGGGATGGTTTTTTGCCCGGCCGTTGGACCCCGATGGAGCTTTGACACTTGTGCAACATCATCAACCGGTCCTGACAATGATATTGCTGGTGCTCCTGGCGATCGTTGTTACGATTGTTGGCCTGATGGTCGGCGGACGCCATGCCGGGCAAATCGCGCCGATGGCGTTGCCGTTGGGGCTCAGCTGTTGGGTGATTCAGACGTCCGGGTTCGAATCGCTGCTCATAAAGTGTTCGGATGTCGCCTCGCTGAGCCATTTGTTTCAAAATATGATTTTTGACACCATGCTTTGGTGTATTCCGGTGGCTTTAGCCCTTGGGGTCGTGATCTATGGCGGACGATACCTGACGCGTTTGACCGGTATTGAAACCAATGGTGAGAATAAACCCGCCAGGCATGATGTTACCACGAGCTCTGAGTCGCTGCTTTCTTCGGAGGGATTCATGGCAAAACAGGGATTGCGGAATGTGTTGGCTTTGCTACTGACCTGTGCCATTGCGATGATATTGCTGAAATTGATATTACAAACGGGTAAAACCCGCCTGTTGGTTGGGCAAAATCACGTTTTGGGTGCGACGCCGGCATCCATGGGGCAGATCATCTTTTCGTTACTGGTTGCCTTTGGGGTGGGGGCCGGTGTAGCCCATCAATTGCTGGGTACGCCGCTGTGGTGTTTCCTGGCAGCCCCGCCTTTGGTCGCGTTATTTAATTATATTTCCGCGATGACAACGGCCAATTTTGAGATCATGGAAAAAATGGCCTCATCATTTTTCCCGGCACAAATGACAACCGCCATGGTATTACCCTTACAATTTATCGCCATAGGAACCCTGGCGGTGATGTGGGGGCATTGGTTCAGCCTGCTGGTTCATCATGAAAAGAAACTTCAGGCAGAAACCGCCAGGAATGAAGATGGCGGTAGTGTGAAGGGATAAGGAAAAAGGAATAAGGATAAGGATAAGGATAAGGATAAGGGGAAAGAGAAGAAGCCTTCCACGCTACAAATCAACTAAGGGTGATCGCAGCGTCAAAAGTCAATATTGATGCGAAAAACGCCGTTTATACATCAGGAATAGCGCAGAAAAATACTAAATGACGCTGGCGTCTAATTCGAATTTATTCTAGATATATGGAGTTTCTATGTTTTACAGGGTAAAGTCTTTTGTGGTTTTTGGCATTATAGCGTTTTTTCTTGGGGGGTCGGCATTGGCCGTTAATAACGGGGATGTGCCGGTAAATACGCCGGATTCTGCCCGTCGGATGATCATGAACCTCATGAAGGACAACGGCCAGAGATACCCCGGCAAAAAATTTCTTGACCGGCTCGACAAGATCGCCGCTAAGTTCAGCGGTAAGGTCAGCAACAGCGTGCAAATGGAACTCGATGCACTTATCAAGGAGGCGTCGCTTGCCAATCCACTGCTGGACTTCGATAAACTTCTCGTTATCCGGCGGACAAAAGAAGCCAATCGCAGTCTGAACTCCTACACGAGCGATACGATCAAGAGGACCGGCTGGGATAATGATATTGCAGAACTGTCAAATTTACGAGGGGAAGTGAAGGTTCGACCGATCTATCGCCACCCGAATACCTCGGTGATTAAACATATGGACGTTCATTTTTCCGGCCAGAGACTGATGTTTTCCGGTGTCGGCAGCAACGGCAAATGGGCGGTGCTGGAAATTGACACCAACGGGCAAAACCTCAAAGAGCTGACGCCCAGCGATCAGAAGGATGTTCAGTGGTTTGACAGCTGCTATCTCCCTGAAGAGGGGACGATTCTCGTTTGCTCCACAGCAGGAATTCAAGGACTGCCATGCGTCAACGGCAGTGAACCGATGGTCGATCTGTTTAAGGTCAATACCAATACCGGCAAAATACGGCAGCTTACCTTCGAGCAGGACAGCGACTGGCATCCTCGTGTTCTTCCCAATGGCCGGGTGATGTACCTACGATGGGAATATACTGACATTCCACATTATTATTCGAGGTATCTTTTTCACATGAATCCCGACGGGACCAGTCAGCGTGAATATTGGGGCAGCGGTTCTTATTTCCCAACCGCGTACGTCTGGGCTCGTCCGATACCGAACCATCCGACAAAGGTCGTTGGCATTGCCAGCGGCCATCATGCCAAAAGCGAAACGGGCAGGCTGCTGATTATCGACCCTGCGCTCGGCCGTAAATACCCGTTACGACATAAACCCCAAAGTAAAAAATGGGGAAAGGAAAATGACGAAATAAATATTCACCCGGAAGTTCTCCCCGCTGAAAAAACCGGTTGCGTCCAGGAAATACCAGGTTTTGGACGCGATGTGGTTGGGAATGTTTATGACAACCAGGGCGGTGGCCAGAAATATACATTTGGTACGCCTTACCCGCTGTCGGAAAACTATTTCCTGGTCTCTCTGCAGAAGGGAGACCAGTGGGTCCTGGCCCTGGTCGATACCTTTGATAATATAACAGTGCTGTACCAAGACCCCAAATTCAGCATTTTTGAGCCGATCCCTCTGCTGGTTCAAAAGAGGCCTCCTGTCCTTGTCGACCGGACGACAGATTCAACGTCGACGGTTATCTTCTGTACGGATATCTATGGCGGCCCGGGTCTCAAAAACATACCTCGCGGTAAGGTGAAAAAGCTTCGGGTCTTTGCCTATCATTACGGTTATTTCAATAGCGGCGGCCACGAATCGGTGGGCCTTGAATCAAGCTGGGACATCAAACGGGTCCTCGGCACTGTTGATGTCGAGAAGGATGGTTCCTTTAGCTTTTATGCGCCGGCCAATACGCCGCTGGCGATTCAGCCGCTTGATGACGATGGGACCGCGCTTGCCCTGATGCGCAGCTGGATGGTCGGTATGGGCGGTGAGATTGTCTCCTGCAACGGCTGCCATGAAAACCAGAATGAAGCCTCGCCGAATAAAATGACCCTCGCCGCCAGAAGAGCTCCCAATACGATTAGGCCATGGCGGGGCACGGCAAGACCGTTTGCCTATCCGACCGAGGTGCAGCCGATACTCAATAAAAAATGTGTCGGCTGTCACAATGATAACGATAAGAAGGGCGGCATATCATTTGCCCAGGCCGATCCGATGCAGGATTGGCGAAAGGATCGCTCTTATCTCAATCTTGTCGCCTTTACCCGCAGGCCCGGACCCGAAAGCGATATGGATCTTTATGACCCGATGGAGTGGCATGTCTCGACAAGTCCGTTAGTTCAGATGTTCAAAAAAGGCCACCATAACGTTGAGCTGTCCGATGAAGATTGGGACCGGCTTTATACCTGGATCGACCTGAATGTCCCGCATCGCGGAAGGTGGAACAATCAGAAAATGGAAACCAGACGCCTCGACCTGGCAAAACTTTATGCCGGGGTCGCCGATAATCCTGAAGAGGAGCACCGCGCGACATTGAAGTTGATCAAGAATGATTTGACCCCGGTGATGCCGCCCAAACAGACGAAGGTCAAACCCGATGGACTCAATGCGTCAGGGATAGCCTCACAGGCGGTTTTGGACGAATCAAAGATCAACCTTAAACTCGCTGAGGGCGTTGAGATGACCCTTACCCGGATACCGGCAGGCGAGTTTGTTATGGGCTCACAATCCGGCTACGCCGACGAAATGCCGCGTTCTGTCGTAAATATCTCCAAAGACTTTTGGATGGGCCAGACCGAAGTGACCAACAAACAGTTTGAAGCCTTCGATCCCGAACATGACACCCGTTACCTTGACGAAAACGGCAAAGACCATACGGTGCCGGGTTATATTGCAAACC
>JAIPFO010000081.1 GCA_021736565.1 Phycisphaerae bacterium
CATTGCAGGCCATTGGCGATAAGATTCCGGTACTCATCGCGATTCAGTCGGCTTAATGCTACAATTGCCGTGGCGGGGGCCAGGGGAATACGGGAAAGCTCTCCGCCCCAATGCCCCCCAGGGCTTGGTGACTCCAGTAGGGTCTCCCGGGCATTTTTAAGGGCCGTTTCCAGTTCAGAATGGTTAATTTTTCGATATTCTGTTTGCATTTATCTTCCGATTTCCATTCATCATCTTCACGGTTTTTTGATAAATATGTACCCTGATTGACGTAGAATTCATAATTGCCACTATAAAATATCTCCTGTGCTCTGTCAATCACTTATGTTGAGGCGACGTTCCACCTGTTTGGTTTCTGGCATTTATCGGGTTTCTCCTGGTCGGTAGAGGGCCAAAGCCAAAGGGGATAGCTATGATATTTTCGTGAAATTTGATATTTTAAACGTGTGAATAATTTGTCTTGACATTGCCCTGGAGAAATCCTACCATACAAGTATGAATTTATGACGTTTTGATTAGAGCTTCATGAGGGGGGGGGGCACGTCTGCGACGACCTGTTTTTTTCCAGATGCTGACGGTAGGACAGAGAGCTGCAATGTTGCAGTGTGCTGACGCATGCAATATTTTTTGGAGCGAATGAAATAATGATTATGGAATCTCATGCCAGGACAATTGTAAAATCACTAACATGGCGATTTGTGGCGTTAGTGATTACCACCGGAGTGGCCTGGCTGGTCATCAAAAAAATTGAGGTGGCCGCTTCAATTGGCTTAGTGGATACCCTGATCAAGCTGGTGGCCTATTATGGTCATGAACGGGCATGGCTCAAGATAAAATTTGGCAAACTGCAACGCCCGGAATATGAGATCTAACGTTTGGGAGCAAACTGAAATATAATGCCATCCGGTATGAAGAAACTTTATTTATGAACCAGATCATTGAACAACTTCAAAATGAAACAAGGGATCATTCGGCCCAGGAGTTATTGGTTTCGGTGCATAGGCACTTTGGTGATAAAATCGCCTTTGCCTCCAGTTTGGGGGCAGAAGACCAGGTGCTGACAGATATGTTGTGTAAGCATATCGCCCAACCGCGGATATTCACGCTGGATACCGGTCGATTGGCCCAGGCGACTTATAATGTTATCGCTGAGACGAATAAGCGGTATGGGATAACGATTAAAATGCTGTTTCCTGACCGGGCGGCCGTAGAGGCGATGGTCAATACTCATGGTCCCAACCTTTTTTATGACGATGTGGCATCGCGTAAGATGTGCTGTAAAATCCGTAAGGTGGCCCCGTTGAGGCGGGCACTGTTGCCATTGGAGGCCTGGGTCACCGGCCTGCGAAAGGAGCAGGCGGTCACACGCCAGTCGCTAAGACGAATCGCCTGGGATGCGGATAACGGGCTTGTTAAAGTCAATGCCCTGGCGGACTGGACGGTTGAGCAGGTATGGAGTTATATCAAAGCGAATGATGTGCCTTATAATAAGTTGCACGACCAGGGGTACCCCAGTATTGGATGCGTTCCCTGTACCCGGGCGATTAAAGAGGGTGAAGATATTCGTGCCGGCCGATGGTGGTGGGAGTTGCCTGAACATAAAGAATGCGGGTTGCATTTGAAATGAAATGGGTAAAGGTCACAAAAGATAGAATGCTTAGAAAGATAGTTTAGTTATGGATCGATTGGATGAATTAGAAGCCCAGAGTGTTTATATTCTTCGGGAGACGTATCGCGAGTTCAAATCGCTGGTGATGTTATGGTCGATCGGCAAGGACAGTACCGTTTTGTTGTGGCTGACGCGTAAGGCGTTTTTTGGTCATGTGCCTTTTCCCCTGATGCATATCGATACGACGTATAAGGTCCCTGCGATGATTGCGTATCGTGACCGACTGGCCAGGGAATGGGATTTGAATATGATCTATGGTAAGAATAGTGCGGTTTTAGAGGCCGGGGAGACGTTTCCAAAAGGCAAACGAACCCGCTTGCAATGTTGTGCCGAATTGAAGAGTAACGCATTGAAGCACACACTTTCTGGTGAGTGGCCCCGGTGGCAACTCAATCATAAGACCGGAGAGTATGATATTTATGAAAATCGCGCCCCGTGTACCGGTGTGATCGCCGGGGCTCGAGCGGATGAGGAAGGGAGCCGTTCAAAGGAGCGTTATTTTTCACCGCGAGATCAGCATAATGACTGGGATGTGGGTGATCAGCCGCCGGAGTTGTGGAATCAGTTTAAAACAGACTTCGCCCCGGGCACGCATATTCGCATCCATCCGCTACTGGACTGGACAGAGTTAAATATCTGGGAGTATATCGAACGGGAGAATATTCCCATTATCGACCTGTATTTTGACCGGGGCGACGGCACGCGGTATCGTTCACTGGGCTGTGCGCCTTGCACCTCGCCGATTAAGTCGCCGGCTAAAAATGTAAGCGATATTATCGAAGAGCTTCGCAGTGGGGCACTCTCCAATATTGCCGAACGATCAGGCCGCGAGCAGGATAAAGAAGATGGCTATGGCCTGGAATCCTTGCGGAAGGAAGGGTATATGTAGCCTGTTGTCGATCGTGGCATATCAAACTGGCTATACAATAACGCATTCGATTTTAAACTAAAAAAAATATGATAAACAAAGAACAAATGAATATTGTGGTGATCGGCCATGTCGATCATGGGAAAAGTACGGTGATTGGCCGTTTAATGGCGGATACCGGGTCTCTGCCGGCAGGTAAATTGCAAGAGGTCAAGGCCCGCTGTGAGCAGAATGCCAGGCCGTTTGAGTATGCGTTTCTACTGGATGCCCTCAAAGATGAACAGGCGCAGGGGATCACGATAGATTCGGCCCGCTGTTTTTTTAAGTCGGCGAAGCGGGAATATATCATTATTGATGCGCCGGGCCATATTGAGTTTTTAAAGAATATGATCTCCGGGGCCGCTCGTGCCGAGGCGGCGTTGCTGACGATTGACGCTCATGAAGGCGTTCAGGAAAATTCTCGCCGGCACGGCTATCTGTTAAGCATGTTGGGGGTAAACCAGGTGGTGGTCTGTGTCAATAAGATGGACCTGGTCGATTACCGTTCGCAGCGTTTCCAGGCGGTTAAGGCCGAATACGAGGAATTCCTTACCCACATTGGAATCGAACCGACGGGTTTTGTCCCGATCAGTGCCCGTGAGGGTGATAATGTCATTAAACTCTCCGAGCAGATGCCATGGTACTCCGGGCTGTCAGTTTTGGAATATATCGATAGTTTTGTCAAAGAGCCCCCTCAGGAAGATAAGCCGTTTCGTTTCCCCGTTCAAGACATTTATAAATTTACTGAAATGGATGATGACCGGCGTATCGTTGCCGGGCAGGTCGAATCGGGAACGGTTGACGTGGGAGACGATGTGGTTTTCTGGCCGTCGGGAAAGATCTCAACGGTTAAAAGTATCGAAAGCTTCAATACACCGGCGAAAACATCCGTCAAGGCCGGCGATTCGGCCGGGTTTACCCTCTCGACCCAGATCTATATCAAACCGGGCGAGATTATGTGCAAACAGCAGGAAAAAGCACCGCACATTAGTACCAACGTTAAGGCCAATATTTTCTGGCTGGGCCGTCAGCCGATGATCCAAGGCAAGCGATACAAGCTCAAATGTGCGACCGCCCAGGTCCCGGTATGGCTTCGGGAGATCCACACCGTGTTGGATGCCTCGAATTTATCGACGGATTCCAACCGTCAGCAGATCGAACGGCATGATGTGGCCGAATGTATTTTAGAGACGCTCAAGCCTCTGGCGGTTGACCTGGCCAATGAAATTGCCCAGACGGGGCGTTTTGTGATCATCGACGATTATGAGATCGCCGGCGGCGGTATTGTTCTTGATGCGATAACACTTGAGACCAACCGTATCGAAGAGCATGTGAAATTGAGGGGTAAAAACTGGCAGCGCACCGCCATTACCCCGGGGATGCGTGCGGGGACTTATAATCAGCGGGCCACACTGGTGATTCTCAGTGGGACGGTAGGGGGCGGTAAAGTTGAACTGGCCAACAAGCTGGAAGAAGAACTGTTTAGTCGAGGGCGGGTGGTGTATTACCTGGGCCTGTCTAATAGTCTGTTGGGTCAGGAGGATATACACGATCCAGCCCGGCGTGATGAATTCCTTCGGCAATTGGGTGAAGTGGCCCATTTATTCACCGATGCGGGGGTTCTTCTGATAACCACGATTAGCGACCTGGATGACTATGAGCTTCAAATGATCGAAACGTTGAACCAGCCCAGCGACCATCTGGTGGTTCATGTTGGTGAAAATCGCTTCAATACGCTCAAGCCGGATCTGAGCCTGGAAGCAAATTGCGATATGAATGAGGCCGTCAAAGAAATCTGCAACCTGTTGAGTTCGCGAAATTACCTGATGGAATATTATTTGTGATGTTGGAATCATTTGTAACTCATTTTTGACAACCCCCTCATTTTTAAAGAAACAGACACTTACTATAAAGGGTGAACATGCAGCGTAATTTAGAACAAAAGCGTGTTAGTGAAGAAGAAATAGTCAAACAGGCCGGGTTGGTCCTTGATTTCGATGAGATCGCCCGTGCCGGTTCGATGTCTAAAGAAGAGGTTCTTATTGCCAAGTGGTATGGGATCTACCGATCGCGCGACCCCAAAACCCACATGGCCCGGGTCGTGGTCCCCGGCGGTAAGTTAACATCGGTTCAGATACGAGCCATCGCCGGCCTGTCGGAGAAATATTCACAAGGCCTGATCTCCTTTACTACCCGACAGGCCGCACAGTTTCATCGTTTGGGGGTTACAACGCTATCCGGTCTTCTCCGTGACGTGGCAGTGAATGGTCTGACAACGTTTCACGGTTGTGGCGATGTTACTCGTAATATTACCGCCTGTCCCTGGGCGTCGATATGCCGATATCGCCGGTTTGATGTTTTGCCCTATGCTCAAGAAACATCGCGACTCTTAAGTGCCAGCCGTGACCTGGACAATATGCCGCGAAAGTATAAGCTGACCTTTTCAGGCTGTGGTGCTAATTGTGCCCAACCCTATATTAATTGTTTGGGGGCAATTGCGGTATCACGTGAAATGCCGGATGGTGGCCGTCAGGACGGTTTTAAAGTGGTTATTGGTGGCGGGATGGGCTGGAAGCCATTTGTTGCCCAAGAGCTTTATTCTTTTGTTCCGGCGGATTCTATTGCCCAATTGAGTTATGCCATTGCCCTGTTGTTTAACGAGCATGGCGATCGGTTTATCCGAAAGTATTCCCGGCTCAAGTTTGTCGTTCATCGAAAGGGAATTCAAGAGTGCCGACGGTTACTCACCGAGATTCTCGACCGTAGAGATATTGATCATAGCGAATTTTTCGTTGAGCCGACAATCGATATCGGGATTGATGTCCCGCCCAGGCCGTTACGCGACCCGAATCCTATCGATGAAAATGGTCTGGCGATCCAGCGGATCATGATCCCCAAAGGGGAAATATCCGCCAAACACCTGACGTTGATCGCCGATTGTTCCGAGAAATACGCTGACAAGCATGTCTATAGTACCAACCGGCAGAATATTGAATTGCACGGTATTCAGCCCGAACATATTGAAGAGTTACGAGCGGATTTAAAGCCGACGGGCTTATTGACCCAGGGATTTTACGGCCTTCGAGATATCGTCAGTTGTGTGGGCAAAACCTATTGTCCTCTGGCCGTCAGTACAACGCATAGCGTTTTTGATCAATTACAGGATATCGTTCATCGGGAAAAATATGAATCCATCCAGGATAAAGTGCTGATCAATATCACCGGGTGCCCCAATTCATGTTCGCCTTATCGAATTGCTGATATTGGTATGCGGGGAATGCGAATTCGTGAGGCGCATGGTTCGGCAGAAGGCTACCAGATGATTCTCGGTGGAACGCAACAGCAATTCGGCCAGATCATCGGCGAATTTAAAGAAGCGGATGCTCTTAGGGTCATCGAAACGATTCTGGATACTTTTCTTGAATATTGCAATGGTCGTTCACACGGTACAGCCAGTTTGGCAGAACATGTCCGCAAGGAGGGTATTGGGCCATACCAGAAGGCCATTGATGTGTTGAATATCCATTATGAGATGACGACAGCCCCCAACGAGCTATCCACCTTCACCGGCGAGGGGCAAACAGTCCTGGATTTTACGACGATCGCCAAAGATATTCCCTGCCAGGACGCATGCCCGGCAGGAACCAATATTCCGCAATATATTCGTCTGATCTCTCAGGGCCAATTTGAGCAGGCGCATCTGATCAATCAGAATGACAATGTTTTGCCCGGCACACTTGGCCGAATCTGTACGCGGCCATGTGAAGGGCGGTGCCGTCATCAATGGACCAATACGCTTGGACCGGTGAGTATCTGCCACCTGAAACGATCCGCGGCGGACCATAAGCCTGAAAAAAGCCAGCCATTGCCAATGTACTATCCACCCACTGGGAAAAAAACAGCAATCATTGGCGGCGGCCCGGCGGGTCTGGCCGGTGCGCGTGAGTTGAAGCGTTACGGCCATGATGTGGTCATTTACGAGCGGGAATCTTACCTTGGCGGCCAGGTGCGAACAGGGATTCCGCAATTTCGGCTGCCGCGTGATATTCTATCGGAAGATATTGCCGCGATTATCCATAGTGGGGTCGAAGTAAAATATAATCAGGTCATAGACGGTCGTGTTATTGAGGAACTCACCCGAGATTATGATGCGGTGATGGTGGCTGCCGGTGCCAATGAACCCTATCGATTAGAACTGGAAGGGATTACTGATACTGAGAGGGTTTCTATCGAAGGGCTTCATTTTATGAAGGCCTATAATGACGATGCCCCGATAGGGATTGGTGAAAGGGTGATTGTCATTGGCGGTGGCTTTACCGCGGTGGACTGTGCCCGCTCGGCCAGGCGATTATCGCCAACGGCAAAGATCACCATCGTTTACCGTCGGGGCGAGGCACAGATGGCCGCCACAAAAGATGAACTCCATGAACTCGCCCAGGAAAATATTCTGGTCGCAACTCTCATGACCCCGACAAAAGCAATCCTGGAAAATGGCGGCCTCAAAGCGGTAGGCTTCCAGCGAAATATTCTTGGGGCCCCGGATGCGTCCGGCAAGCCGAGGTTCATCCCCGTTGAAGGCAGTGAGGTTGAGAATCCTTGTGATACACTTATCATTGCCATCGGTCAGAGACCGCAGTCCGGTATTTTACCCGTCGGGGTCAGCCTGACCGGGTCGCATGGGACGTCGCAAGAAGGCTTGTTTGTTTCAGGTGACTTCGCGTCGGGAAATGGCGATGTGATTCATGCTGTGGCGGATGGGAAAGAGGCCGCCGCCGCTATTGATACGTTCCTGATGGCTCAGAAGCGAAATAGACCCACTGTCAGTATAGACGTTCTTGAAGAAACCGGGCGGATAAGGGATCACGACCTGATCGCCCCGCCGGTTATGCCGGTATCGGATACCCGCCAGCGTGATAAAACCACAGAAGTAGAGTTGGGCTTTGATCCGGAGATGGCCAGGCAACATGCCAAACGCTGCTACTTATGCAATTACAAGTTTGAAATTGATCAGGACAAGTGCATCTATTGCGACTGGTGTATTCGGGTATCGCCCCGGGAATGTATTCGTCGGCTCAGCGATCTGCAGCGTGATAAAGATGGCGTTGTTACCGGCTATACCGAAGTGGCTAAATCGCAAGAGGGTGATATTTCTTATATCTGGATCGACAGTGATAATTGCATTCGTTGCGGAAACTGCTATAACATATGCCCCACGGAGGCCATTTCCCTACGGGCGGTGAACCAGAAGACCGAATGTGCCGGTGGAGGGGTCGGCGGGTGCAACCCCAAGAAATAAATAATCAATACTGCCGCCCGCGTCAAAAGTTGTTATTCGCATTTAACCTCATCGTTCAAAATGTGGAGAACCGGTCTGAAAAAGAGTTGTGACGCGGCCGGCCTGTTTATTTTTTCATCAGTTTTTCATACT
Organism: Phycisphaerae bacterium; assembly: GCA_021736565.1. Taxonomy (GTDB): domain Bacteria; phylum Planctomycetota; class Phycisphaerae; order Sedimentisphaerales; family SM23-30; genus JAIPFO01. Next base: position 8,005 of record JAIPFO010000081.1, read on the forward strand.
TCATTTCAAGGACAACTTTATGTTTGACTTCTTCTTCGGCCATTGCCAGAAGGGTTTCATGTAATTCCGGTTCCTTTACATGCCCCGCCAGTTTTACATAGAGCCGGAAGGAGGCTTTTTCTTTTTGTATCGAGGCAAGGAGTATTTTCTGATAATTTGTATCAATATGAAAGTTGCTGGCAACGTTTTCAAAGGAGAAGTCCATCTCAGGAGTTTCCAGATATTCGTCAACGGTCAGGCCTTCCTTCATCAGTTCCAGTTCAAGATTGGCCTTGTGCTGTAATTCGTCTTTGGCAAATGATTCCAGGGTATGATAAAGATCGGGATCTTTGGCCAGTTCCATCAGGGAGAGATAAGTCTGATACGATTCCTGTTCCCTGGTAATAGCAAATTCAAGAATTTCTTTTATGGACTTGAATTGATTCATGGTCGAATTCCTTTATTTGGAGGGTTCCTGTTCATCCTGGCCCGTATAGTTGATCGTTCCCAGTTGGGCTTGAATTTGTTTCATTTTTTCAAGGGCCGATTCCATCGCCGCGATGGTTTCGGGGCTGGTTTTTTCGGGGTTGTTGTCGATAACGTAAGGGGTGATGAAGGCCAGCAGTTCGGAGTTGGTTTTCTGGACTTCTTTGTGCTTGAACAATTCGCCCAGAAGCGGGATATCACCGAGCAGGGGGACCTTGTGGTTGATCACCGTGTCGTTTTCAAAGAGAATTCCGCTGAGCATGAGGGTTTCGCCGTCGTTGACGATCAGTTTCGTGTTCGTTTTAAATTCGCTAATGGCGATGTTGCCGTCGATACGATCGGGATTCACCTGGGATATTTCCAGAAAGACCGTCATGTCAACCGCGTTTTCCGGTGTGATGCTGGGCAAGACCTGCAGCATGACACCGACTTCTTCGTATTTAAAGTTACGGGAGTCTCGTCCGCCTTCCGAGGAGGTGTATTCCCCTTCGATCAGCGGGACGGTCTGGCCGTCGCGGAAGAGGGCCTCTTCATTGTCCTTGGTACAGAGGGTGGGTTCGTTGACGATACGACCGTTGGTGTTTTTGACCAGGAAATCGACCAGGGTGTTGATGTCGAGGCCGGCTGAGATGGTAAAAGTCTGGCCGACGGATTCTTCGTAGGCCAGGGCGGTCAGGGAGGCGATGGCATTTTCACCAACGGCGCCCAGGGCCGCCGGGTCGGTGGCCAGTTTGGTGCCCAGTGAGGTCAGGTCGTCGTGGTTAATTTCGACGATAAATGCCTTGATCATCACCTGTTTGACCGGCTCGTCCAGTTCCTGGATCATGGTTTTGAGGCTTTCATGGAATTCTTCCGGCGCCAGAACCAGGATGGCCTTGCTGCGGGATGAGGGGATAAAGCGGATACGGCCGATGAGATTACTGACGGGCATTTCCTGCATTTCCTGACCGGAGCGATTGGGGGCCTGTGCCCAGGGGCCGGAAATGGTGGCGGGATTATAGGCATTATTGTTACCGGTGTTTGCCTCCGGTCTGTTGGAGTTGGTGCCGCCTTCTTTGGCGGTTTCATAATCGGTCAGGGTTCGGGTTCGCCGGCGAATGGTTGCCGGGGTGCCGGCATCACTGAACATGGCGTTCAGCTGTTCGCAGAGGTCTTCGCAATCGGCATAGTCGAGTTTGACAACCAAAGGCGTTTCGGCGAGTTCTTTTTTGTCGAGTTTTTCAATGAGTTTTTCGACCACTTCGTAGGCTTCAGGGATCTTGCTGATCACGATAATTTTTTTGGTGTCAGGGACCGGCTTGAATGTGAGCTGGCCATAGAGGGGGCCGACAATTTGTTCACGCGATTGCCTGCCGCCGCTGCGACGGCCCAGGAAGTAGTCAAACATGTTTGACCGGTCGTTACTGCCACTGGTGTCAGAGAATAGCTCGCTGAGCAGATTGGCCATTTTAACCGGGTCGGAGTTTTTAAGTTCGATAATGCAGGGGGCGACTTCATCGACGTCAATGGGTTTATCCCACTGGTCGATTTGTTTTTTGACTTTTACCATGTTTTCGGCGTTGGCGATGACGGTAATTTTCTTATGGGTGTTATAGGCGATCACTCGGACCATTTCATCGTCTGCGCCGCGATTTCTGCTGCCGTAGTAGTCATAATAGCTGTATCGGTTATTGTTTGATTCCGAGAAGAGTTCTTCGATGTAGGTTTTGATCTGTTCCGGGTCGGCGTATTGCAGGTCAAAATGTTCGGTAATGAATTTATCGGCGGGTACATCGATTTCAGCGATGAGTTTGGCAATGAGTTCGCGATGTTCTTGGCCGCCAACGATCATGATCTGCCGAGCCTCGTTCAGGCTGTGGATCATGACCTTCCCCTGGAGATTCTGGCCAGGGAGGGAATAAAGCATACTTGAAACCTGCTCAGCCACTTCTTCCGGGTCGGCGAATTCAAGCTTCCGCAGTTCGATGTCGTTATCGACGGGTTGTTTTTTATCCAGTCGGGCGATCCAGTCTTCGATGTTGGCGAAGTCTTCTTTGGCGGCTTTTACAATGATCCATTTTCGTACCGGTTCGGGTATCAGGGTGATCGGGGCCCTGGTTTTAACCGTGTTGATGGTAATGGTCGATGGCGTACTCATCGGTGTGCGGGGGGGGGAGTATCCTCTGGAGCGGTATCGGTCATAGTAGTTATAGCTGTTATAGCGGCTGCCCTGGTAACCTCTGGCGTTGCTACCGGACCTGCTATCGGTCACCTTGCCATCGGAGAGGATGATTTCAAGCAGTTTGGCGATCTCTTCCGGATCGCCATCGTGGATCTTGATGGTTTTCTGGACGGTTTGATCTTCCTGGTCCGTATCAAACTGTTCAATGATACGCTGTATGCGTTGCAGGTTGGACACCGTTTCGATAACGACCACCTGCTTTGTTGCCTCATCGGTAGAGACATCGCCATAGGTCGCGACAAGAGGTTTGAGGATTTTCTGGAGTTTTTCGGGGCTGTGGTATTGGAGTTTGAAGAATTTCTGGACAACCATGTTCTTATCTTCGATCGTCGCGAGATTTTCCGCCGCCGAAAGGGTGGGGATGCGACTGAGGGTTTTAACATCCGCCAGGGGTTTGATATAGATGATGGTATCGGTCTCATCAGCAACATAGCCCTGGACCTGCAAAGCGGCGTAGATCAGGGAAAGGGCCTCCTTACGGGGCCTTTTTTCTTTGGCATAGATGGTGATCTTGACACTCATTGCCTTGGGGTCGGGGATAATAACCTTTCCCGTCCAATCGGTAAGGAACTTGACGATTTGCTTCATCTCCACATTGTTCAGATTGACGATCTCCATGGGGGCCGCATCTTCCTCGGGTTTGTCGGCCTTGTCGTCCTGGTCTTTGGGATCCTCGGGATTGTCGGTCTTGTCGTCCCGGTCTTTGGGATCCTCGG
>JAIPFO010000082.1 GCA_021736565.1 Phycisphaerae bacterium
TCCCATTATTTCGACCTCCAAAAAAAAATCCCACGCCCCACCTGTGCCGGCGGGGGAAATAAATTCTTAAAAATAAGGATTAGCTCTTACGACCACGACGGATAAGACTTAATCCGCCAAGAGCCAGAAGACTCATCGTAGCAGGTTCCGGAACGATCGAAACGTTGTCGATCTTCAACCGTGAGCCGGTAAGACTGTGACCACCCTCTGGGAGTTGACCATTAGGAATACCAACGAGAATCCTTACATCGCCAGCAGGAACAGAATTATACGTCCTTGTAACTTCCCGCCAAACACCATCCTCAACGTGGCCAGGATTTGTCGCTGAATCGGGGGTCAGTGCTACACCGTCTACCAACAGGTCAAATATTATTGGCAGCGGATCACCATGCATCATGGCCGAAATCATAACGGGCCCGGCAGGCACGGTCAGAGGGTCAGCCGTCATTGCCAGTCCACCATTTCCACCGCTCCATGCACCAAAGGCATTCATGCAAGAGGTGCCATCAGTTTCGTCATAACCCAGGGTAAACAGGTCAGGGCTATTGGCCACTAAACCGTTTGCCGATACGATTCCGGTTGTCCACCCAGGGACATCGACCACACTGCCAGTGGTGCCGTCGGCATAACTCACTAATTCATTGTTTACAGGCACACCGTATCCTATCCCAGTCGTCCATACATTATCACCGGCGTTGAAGTACGCGGGGATTCCGGTGCCAGGTTTGAACATTGCAAAATCGCCATTAGGCACAAGGCCTGCCTGTGCGGTCAGGGTCATGGCTAACATCGCCACAACAAGTACTAATACTAACTTCTTCATAATAGTTTTCTCCTAAGAAAAATATGGTTCATGGGCATTTTTATGTATTGAACACTCTTCAATATCAACACCCTAGTCTTTAAAATTATATTTCATTTCAATTCACCGGTAACGCTATCCGGTCAAAACAGTACACGCATCTGCGCATAAAAAAGCGTCTTAAAACTTATGCACGTCTGCGACGAATCAGACCCAAGCCGCCAAGTGACAGAAGAGCTATTGTGGCGGGTTCTGGAACTGCCGTCAACGTTATGTCGTCGAATTTCGACTGGGTGCCACTGCCGCCCAGAGCAAGGCCAAATCGGATCGTCAAATCCTGACCACTGACGGCGCTCATCGTAGCTGCGTCGTATAATCTGCTATATTCGGCGTAGGAACCAGCTGCCCCATCCACTGACGTACTTGCCGAAAGTGTTGAACCGTTTGCCAGCAGTTCCAGCACGATATCCGAAGAAGCTCCAGCGGCATTTGCCCACATTGAAAGATTTAAGGGAGTGCCATCAGCTAGTCCCAACGAAGCTGCCGAGACGATCAGTCCACCGGGCTGACCCCAACCGCTGCCGTTAACCAGAATGTGATTACGTCCGCTATGCGGTTCACCTTGGGCTGCGATGGAAGTTAAACCAGCCTCATCAACCCAACCGGCGACATCGGCAGTGAGGCCGCCATGACTAAACGTTCCATCGTTTAGCTCAATACCAAGTCCCACGCCATTTTTACTATACGCGCCAGTGGACATAATTGTGGCATTCGCATTCCCGGTGCCCGGTACGAACAGCAATTCAAAATCGCCGTTTGGCACAATGTTTGCACTGGCGGTCTGGGCCAGGGCGAACATCGCCACAACAAGTACTAATACTAACTTCTTCATAATAGTTTTCTCCTAAGAAATATGGTTCATGGGCATTTTTATGTATTGAACACTCTTCAATATCAACACCCTAGTCGTTGAAAATCATATTTCAATTCATTTCATTTCACCGGCAACGCTATCCGGCCAAAACAGTACACGCATCCACACCGAAATTCTTCACTCCTAAATCTCTCGCCTCCTTTCTACTAGAGACCCACTGGGGCTCTTATTCTGAGGGTAGCATCGAAAAGCAGGCCGATATGCCCGCTTGACGGTTTCTACCCATCAGGTAATAACACTGACCCAACGCCAAAAGTGGCTTTACGCATTTCAAATACCTATTAAGATGCAGAAAACAGGCGTTAAAAATACTTATGGCGCAGAGATCAACACTACAAAATAAATCACAATCCATGCCAGAAATGACATAGCTAAAAAAAACAACTCAAGAGAAGAACACTCTTTTAAGAAACTCATTCTCTCCTATGTTCATCATTATCACAAAATCGCTGCCCAAAGTCAAGAAAAAAATTCGCCTAAAATCATTTTTGGCGTTACGCGAACCCCACTGCTTCGTAAACTCTTAATTTTCAGTTACTTACAAACAAACCACGCCAAACCTTATCCCCGAAAAAATATTCGCGTCATCTCTATTTCTCAAGCCGTTTCCGCATCTTAAAATGGCGACCTGGAATGCGCAACATCATTTTTGACGTGGGAATCTTTCTTAAAACCTTATTGCTTATTCGCATCGTAAGGGTTATACTGGTTTTAAAGTTTCTCTGGTCTCTGGGAATTACTTTAAAAAGGAGAAAAATGGATTTTTTTGATGTAAAAATGACCCCAGCGTCATAAGTATTGTGAAACGTTGACCCTGGCGACGAATCCTGTTTTTCACATGCCCATATTGACTTGTGACACCACCATCAAAAACAGGATTTTTGAAAGATTTATGACGCTAACATTAATAATGAGGTGAACGATGTGCCTGGCAGTTGCTGGAAAAGTCATACAACTTGAAGAACATAACGCGGTGGTTGCGATTGAGGGGAACCAGGTAGAGGTTACCGCGATATTGATCCCTGAAGTGAAGGTGGGCGACCACGTGCTGGTCCATGCGGGGTTTGCTATTACGATCATCAGTAAGGATGACCATGACGCCCAGTGTGAACTGTTGAGGGAGGCCGAAGCGAAGGCGCAGGCGTTGTTTGGGGATAAGGGACAATGACCACTGAACAAAATGAATCACAACGCCTTATCGCGCTTATCGGAAAATTATCGGAGAAACTCCCGGGGCGTCATATGAAGGTGATGGAGGTATGTGGAACGCATACGGTCACCGCTCAGCGGTCGGGATTGCATTCGATATTGCCGGAAAATCTTCGATTGGTGAGTGGGCCGGGTTGTCCGGTGTGTGTGACGCCTGCGGGCTATATTGAGCAGGCGGTTGAATTAACCCTGTCGCGTGGGGCGCATATTGTGACCTATGGGGATATGTTGCGAGTGCCGGGCTTGACGATGAGCCTGGAAGATGCCCGGCGGCAAGGCGGAAAGATAACCGTGGCGTATTCTGTGCATGCGGCCTTAAAGCTTGCCCGGGAGAATCCGCAGGAGAAGGTGGTTTTTTTAGGGATCGGGTTTGAGACCACCACGCCGCCGAGTGCTTATGCGGTTAAAGTCGCCCATGAGGAAGCGTTGACGAATTTCATGGTATTTTCGGCACATAAGATCATGATCCCGGCGATGGAGGCTTTACTGGCGGATCCGAACCTGGCCATTGATGGGTATTTGGCACCGGGACATGTCTCGGTCATCATCGGGACGGATGCGTATAAGGCTATGACCGAACGGTATCGACGGCCTTGTGTAGTGGCAGGATTTGAGGCCAACCAGATGCTGCTGGGATTGGTTCGGATTCTTTCCCAGATCATCAGCGGGTCACCGGCGGTGGAAAGTGTTTATGCTGACCGGGTGAAAGCCCAGGGGAATATTGCGGCCCAGGGGCTCATTGATGAGATATTCACCACGGCCGATAGTCGGTGGCGCGGGGTTGGGGTGATCCCCGGTAGCGGGCTGGTATTACGCGAGGCGTTTTCAAAATATGACGCCAAGCAAGTCTTTGACCTGCCCGACCCGCAGGAGAAGGAGCCGGCGGGATGCTTGTGCGCCAATGTGATCAAGGGGATCGACCTGCCGACCGATTGCCCGCTGTTTGGCAAGGCCTGTACGCCGAATAACCCTGTAGGGGCCTGCATGGTCAGCCGTGAGGGAACTTGTAGTGCTTATTTTAAATACCGTAAGGCATAAATGCCGCAAAAATATAGGATAATATGACAGAACAGATTGATACGATTAAGTTGGCCCATGGGGGTGGTGGCAGTTTGATGCAGGAACTAATCCAGAAGGAGATTATTCCTGTATTGGGTGGCACAGGTTTGAATGGGCTGGCCGATAGTGCCCGCCTGGACGTAGGAGCCGGTGCGCTGGCATTTACGACCGATAGCTTTGTGGTCAAGCCGGTAATCTTTCCGGGGGGTGATATTGGCCGTCTTGCGGTGGCCGGGACGGTCAATGACCTGGCGGCCCGCGGGGCAAAGCCTTTGGCCCTGTCGCTGGCGATGATTATTGAAGAGGGGTTGCCGATGGCGACGTTTCGGCAGATTTTGGCATCGGTGGCATCAACCGCCAGGGAGGCGGGAGTGGAAATTGTGACCGGGGACACAAAGGTTGTTGAAAAAGGAGAGGCCGAAGGGGTGTTTTTGACGACCAGTGGGATCGGCCAGATGCGGGCGGGATTAGATTTTGGGCCCGAGCGGATTGAGCCGGGGGATGTGGTGATCGTCAATGGCACCCTGGGAGATCATGGCATTGCAGTGATGAGTGTGCGGGAAGGCCTTCGCTTTGTTTCACCCGTTAAGAGTGATGTTGCGCCGCTGGCGGGGATGGTTGATGCGGTCCTGGATGCATGCGGCGATGCGGTAAAATGCATGACCGACCCCACCCGGGGCGGGGTCGCCTCGAATTTAAATGAGATGGCCCAAAAGGTGGGTTATGTATTGGATGAACAGACGATTCCGGTCAGGCCGGAAGTTCGCGGGGCCTGTGAAATGCTGGGCCTGGATGTCCTGACGGTTGCCAATGAGGGTAAAATGTTGATGGTGGTGGCCCCGGAAGCTGTGGATAAGGCCATTGAGGCATTGAAGGGGCATCCCCTTGGGCGGAATGCGGTGGTGCTGGGTGTAGCCGATGGACAGGCAAAGCGGGTGCGGATCAAAACCAGTATCGGCGGTGAAAGGATTATTGACACACCTTACGGGGAAGAGCTGCCGCGGATATGTTGACTTGGAACCGAAGAAAAACCTGAAAGCATGAACACTAAGTTGCCCCATCCTGTTACTCCCGTTAATCATATCTTTCCACTTATCAGGACTGAGTACATTCATACTTTTTTATTGTGTTAGATTTAATGAGAAGCAGTCACAGAGGGATTAACATGCCCTTTTGGAAAGGAAAAAAAATGACAAAAATAATCACCACTATACTAACACTGGCTATAGCCCCGCTATTCTTTGCCGGTTGCACCCGTCAGAAAATAAACGATAAATATGACGTAGCGGCTTATATATGGCCATCCTGTCATCATGATGCCAGGCTGGGTGAGATGCTCTGGCCTGATGGTACCGGGGAGTGGGAGGTGATTAAAAAAGGCAACCCACGGTTTGAGGGCCATTATCAGCCCAAGGTCCCCTTATGGGGTTACGAGCCCGACGACGACCCCAAAGTGATGGAACGCTGGATCGATACCGCGACCGATCATGGCATCAATACTTTCATCTTCGACTGGTACTGGTTTGACGAGGGACCGTCCCTGGAATGCTCTCTGAACAAAGGCTTCCTGAAGGCAAAGATCAACGAGAAAATGAAGTTTTATGTCATGTGGGCCAATCACGATGTATCGCACAGTTACTGGAATGTCCACAAATACCCCGGCAATAGAACCTTACTGTGGGATGGCGCGGTTGATCTGAAGAATTTTAAAATAATCGTTGCCCGGGTGATCAAGCAATATTTCAATAAACCCAATTACTATAAGATTGACGGCAAGCCGGTGTTTTCATTGTTCAGCATGAGAGATTTTCTCGAAGGATTGGGCGGGTTAGAACAAGCCGCCGAGGCCATCGAATACTTCAGGGCCGAAACCAGGAAGGCCGGCTTCCCCGGCTTGCATCTCCAGCAAATAGTATTCGGCCCTCCCGGCAAGGACATGCAGAAAAAAATGGCGGCATTGCATGCAGATAGCTTTACGATGTATAACTGGGGCGGCCCTCATCCTGAAGATTATATTCAATGGGGCGTCGAAGCGATGGCCCGTAGAAAGAAATGTGACGAGGCCCTGTCCATACCTTTTTTCCCGAATGCTTCCATCGGCTGGGACGATTCGCCGCGGTTCCCGAATAAACAGAAAAAAGACATAGTGCATCTGAATAAATCGCCTGAAGCGTTTTCATCCTTTGTACAAAAAGCCAAGGATTACTGCGACCAGCACCCCGACCAGCCCAAACTGCTGACCATTTTCTCATGGAACGAATGGATCGAAGGCGGCTACCTGCTCCCGGATATAAAATATGGATTCGGCCATCTTGAAGCGGTCAAGAAGGTGATTCTCGGCAAATGTGATAAATATTGAGTAAATGTTGACGCCAGCGTCCAAGGGAACCTCGCCCCCGCCACGGGCCGGACATTTGACCAGGGGACGACAAACCCACAAAATCAGTGGAGGCCAGAAAGAACGTTCCCTCACCACAGGATTGGCCCCCTGGTCTTTGAGTGAAAAAACAATAGTGATTCCTACGTCATAAATCGTTTTTCACCTTTCAAATCACCCTTTAAGATGCGGAAAACAGGTTCCCGATCCTAATCTATCGGGATAGGACCCTGGCGTCAATATTGTTCTCACGTCAATTTCCTTCAGGGTCAGGCCGGTTGTCATTGACCTCATTGGAAGATTCCATGTCCCAGAAGACACCTTCTTCTTTTACCTGCCCTTCGTAGAGTTCCAGCTCCTTTAACATCTGTTTGACACGTTCGGGCTGCTGTATGGCACAATCGAACGATTCTTCAAGATCCTGCTCCACCTGAAAAAGCAGAGGTTTCTCGCCACTGGCCTCAAAGCCGTAGTTATCATTCAGCTGCGAGCCGAGGCGGATGTGAAGCTTCCACGGCCCCTGGCGAATGGCAGCGGGTTCGTTGCGACTATAAGAGTAAATGAACTTGAAGGGAGCGACCTCTTGAGTCCCGGCCAGTTTACCTGAAAGCAAGGGACGAATATCCCGGCCATCGATACTGCGATCGACAGGCACTTCTACGCCGCATATCTTAAATAAGGTCGGCAGTATATCGAGAGTACTGGCAGGTTCTTTCTGGTGTTTGGGTTCAATGACGCCCGGCCAGTAAAAAATACAGGGAACCCGAAACCCCCCCTCCCAGGAAGCACACCCTTTACCGTCCCGGAAGGGATATGCGTAACCAACATCAAGTCTTCTGTCGCTGTCTTTCTTTTTAAAACGAAGCCAGGGGCCATTATCAGAGGCAAAAATAACCAGCGTCTTCTTATCGAGCCCCTCCTGCTTTAGAGTGTTCATGACCTGGCCAACCGAGTCATCGATCTCAGACATAACATCACCGAGCAAGCCGCGCCGGGATTTCCCTGTGAATGCTTCGCTGGCGAAAAGGCCGAGATGCGGCTGATTGTGGGCGATGTAGGCCAGGAAAGGTTTATCCTTATTGGCCTTGATGAACGTGACCGCCGCGGCGGTATATCGCCCGGTCAGTGATGTCGATGCGTTCCTGTCCGAAGGCAAATTTCTGGCGATCTCAGAATACCCTTTAACGGGATTATTGCCATTGATATCACTCTTGAGCAGTTTGGCATTACTGTAATCGTGGGAAACATTCGTGCCGACCCACTCATCAAATCCATGTGCCAGAGGCAGCGAATCGCAGCTCATCGCATTGGCTTTATTGGGATTGCCCAAATGCCATTTGCCAAACATCCCCGTGGCATAACCGACGCGATTTAAACCCTCGGCAATCGTGATCTCCCGGGGATGAATGTACCGTTTTGCTCCTGGATTGAGAACCCAGGTGCCAAACCCGGACCGTAACGGATATCGCCCGGTGAGCAAAGCATAACGCGAAGCGCTGCACGCGGCGGTGCTGACATAAAACTGGGTGAATCGCACGCCCCCCTGTGCCAGGCGGTCGATATTGGGAGTGTGGATGGTCGGATTGCCATTATAGCTGAAATCACCATAACCGCTGTCGTCAAGAAAGAAGATCACTACATTTGGCTTTTCAGCGGCCCATGTCTGTGCCAGGCAACAAACAAGAACAAATAAAATTAGAGCAAACTTTTTTAACACAAATAATCCTTTCTGATTATTCAGCGATTCTATTTATTTTCCCTTTTCACGCGAAGAATCTTCTTGATGATATGGATAATCGAACGGCACAACTCGGAGCGGAATCAATTCCCCATCAGCGAACCGATACACATGATTGGGCTTGACGACCCATTTATGACTAGCATTGCCGGTCTGAAGAACGAGACTCTGCGATGTGGGGTCAATCCCGACGACCTGACTGATATTTCCTTTCAAATCGGTCACTACACGGACGCCTTCCGTACAGGAAAATATTTCTTTTCCATTCAGACGGGCAGTCAATATACCTTTTGTAGAGGTCATCGACCATGTCTGCTCTCCCCATTTCTGCCTGTAGGTAAACTCCTTGTCGCCAAGCGATGACCACCACACGTTACTGTTTGCTACGTCCAGATGAATGCCATACATCCGGGATAGATACTCCAACACGGCAAGCATCATAGGCCCATAACCATCTCTCTTTCCTTTTGATTCATCTTTCCCGGTTTGGGGGTCAAGCTGCTGGCTGAACTTGTAATCATTCCCAATGAGCACAGGAATAAGCTTCTGGCCTAACAGGGTCACCTCGGCGAAATGGCCATAGTTTTCAAGGGCGCCGATAGCACGTTGCCAGGTCAACCCCTGCGGCTGGCCGCTCCAGTCATTACCCGCATGGTTTCTGTAGAGCGGGTCATTAAAGGCAATAGAAGGCAGGGGCAGCGGCGTCCAGAACTCCTGGGGATTCAACAGGTGGTGCTTAATAAACGTATCGGCCATTGATTGTGTAAAAGTCCCATGGTACATCACACGAAGATTATTATGGATAAGTTCATCGAGCGGTTTATTATTACGGTCGCGGTCAAAACAGGCATGACGGTTTGGATCCCACAAACCCTTGACAAGCCGCTTCCGGACCTCATCGGCTTGCTTTTCCCAGAATGCCGCACGTCCATTACCCAGCTCACGAGCAATTTTTGCCAGCGTATTGCGGCCGTCATAACTGTAAGACATGACATCCATGGAAGCAAAAGGCACCAGCACTTGCTCCGGCTTTGGAACGTCTGACCAATACCGGTTAGGATTTTCAACTTCTTTCGGGTTCGGCGGGAAATCAAACGGCCAGCGATAGGGCGCTCTGCGCGTGTTCAGCCGGCTGCTGCCATCTTCACCCGTATCCCAGACACACCACGTCTCCAGTATCCCATCGCCATTGGAATCGCGCGTCCGCCAAAGATAGGCGTCATGCGCTTCCAAAGCCTTGTAAAGCTTACGCAGATATCCTTTATCTTTTCCGGCCCAGAAGTACATTTTCCATGCCGGGGTCGGGAAACAATACCCCTGAAACATCTCGAAATCAGCCAGTATCTTTGCCTTCGGCATCCAGATCATTTCCGGCGGCACAGTTTTGCTCTCATACTTCTCCAGGCCTGTCTTAGTATTTATGACCATACCCGGCAGGCGTCCATCAGCCCGCTGAGTATGCATAAATACCAGCTGATTGTTCAGGGCCACCTCAAGATGACGCTTGGCATACATCTCGCCGCCCATAGGCTGAGTCTCGATCCAGGCATTCCCATAGCCGCCCCCTTCGACAAGAACCTTCATGGTCGGGGTAAACTGAACAATGTTCGATGCGCTCTTTGCCTCAGCAACATCAAATAACTTCTGCAATTTGACATCTGTAGTCTGGAAGGTCACATCGGTTCCAAGGCGACTTCTTTCAATCGCCTTGATCAGAACTCCTGTCCCTCCGCTAATACGCAGCGATGCGATTTTGCCTTTAAGCACCAGTTTGCCTGGTTTTCCGTCCAGCCAATGAACGGCTTGGACCTCTTTGACGTTTGCACCGAAGGTCAGTTCGATCGTGTCTGCCGTTTCTTTCGATGATTTGCCCTTGCCGTGGAGTTTGTTGACGACCAGGGCATAACGGTCGCCCTTATCATTGACAAAAAAACCGATCAACGCATCCTTCGCCTTGATATCTGTGATCCAGTGCGTGCCCTTGACCAAAGCAGAAGCCGCGTGGCCTTGCGGCGGATTTGTATGCGCCACATCCTCGCTTGTCAGACCCAGCAAAATATCGCCCATTGCCAGAACGGTCTCGTTGATAGCCTTCACCTGGTGGTAAAGGTCCGTCGGCTCACCGGTGGCAGAATCAACGATCGATCGGGTATCCCACCCTTTTTTATCCCAGCGGTGCGGGCCCCAATAGCAAAAATACCACAACCCTTTGGCGCCGTAGGCCAGGTTGGTAAACTGCTTCCACCGGATATCACTTTCGCTCGGCCGCCGGTATGCGCGATGTTGGGTTGTCAGCGCAAAGGCCCAGAATGGGACATCGTATTTCAGAGACAGTTTGCGTGCGTCGCGCAGGTTGTCAAAATGCTCCTTGGTTCGGTCCGTGCCGTTTTCCATAATTACATAGTTGTCATAACTCAATACCGGCATGCCGTTTCGAAGTGCAGCTTCGGCAATCTCCAGAACAGGGAGTTTCTGTGGGCGATTCAGCGGCAGATTATTAAAGAACGCCCAACGGACAGGGTCCGACCGCATCAATTCATTGACTTCTGTAGCCGCCCTGACGGCCGGTTTATACCAGCCGGGTTCATCGTGGGTGATCCAACCGACAACATTGGAATCTTTAACATCAAATACGACCGGTTTGACAGATCGCGGAACATCAAAGCCCTGCAAGGTCCGATGCCCCATCACCGGGATACCCGCTTTTTTGGCCAGTTTCAACGCATTATCAAAACCAGCATCGGGATTGGCCGGGTAGATCGTAAATCCGGCCTCCTTGTATCGCTTGAAATCTTCCAGTGTCTTTGTGCCCGGCGGCGGCCACCAGGCCAGGATCGGAAAGCTCTTAAACACCCATTCCTTCTTAGCAACGGGCGGCAGTTTCAAGTCGTCGAGACTCTTGGCATCCTCTCCTTTCAAATCCGCAGCCAAGCCGACCGACAATAAAAGGATCGCCGATATGACACCACTTTTTATGATCCCAGATACGGGTAACGACATACGAACACTGCCAATAATGCGTCTGACACCTGTCTTTTTCCTAATGGTCATTTTATCTCTTCCTGTCATTAATAACTTCCTCGTCAAAAGGGTTTTCCACATCTTAAAGGCTGGTTTTCCTTTGGCAAACCAACTTTTGACGTGGCGGGCAATTGTATAGGATTTTGGTAAGCGTTCACGCGAAAATGTTTTATTTTCGCCGTAAGCCACGGGTGAGCCTCTGACAGGCAGTATGATAAACGGTCCAAAGGACTATCTCCTGACCACGGAGT
>JAIPFO010000083.1 GCA_021736565.1 Phycisphaerae bacterium
CCCGAATGATAAATTCGAGGTACCGATTAAGCTGTTTAATACCACAGATACCCCTCATACCGTCAATGTCGATTATACCGTCAATGGCCCGCTTTCGATCAGTTCGCCAAATTCACTCAAAGAAATAACTTTGGCCGCCGGTGAATCGGTCACCCATTATCTCCATATCACCGCCGAAGGGATCGGCCCTGCCGATATCCATATCAAAGCGACAGGAACCGGCCCTGCTTCCTCACAACTACATGCCGCCTTTGACACCACCATCCCCGTCCGCCCATCGTCGCCGCTGCACTCGGTTATTACGGTCAAGGCGATCCAGGCAGGTGAGAAGCTTACGATTGAACCATCGGATGAGCTTATGGACTTAAAACGTCAGTTGAAGATAAATATCAGCGCACAGCCGGAAGTGCAAATAAGACCCGCCTTCCAGAATCTCATGGACTATCCGTATGGCTGCGCTGAACAGACAAGCAGTAAGCTAATGGCCCTGATCTATGCCGGCCATGTTATGGAAGAATATTCGGAGTCGACCAAAGAGATGGTCCAGGCCGGCATCATAAGGCTCTGGTCAATGCAAACCCTCTCAGGCGGCATCAGTTACTGGCCGGGCGGATCCTATCCCAATACCTGGGGCACAGGTTATGCCGCATTGTGCCTGGCTGAGGCCAAAAGTGCCGGTTTTGACATTGACAAGCGATTCTCCAGCGAGCTTCTCAAATATATAAAAAGTGAGCTCAAGAGTATTAAGGATAATAACCTGGATATCAACACCAAGGCCCTCTATTGCCGGGTCATCGCATCTTTTAGCACGCCCCCGACAGGGTGGATGAACCATATCGCAGAACAAAAGGATAAACTTGACCTTGCAGGGCTTGCCCATCTTGCCGGAGCCTTCTTTGCCGCTGGTGAGTATGACCGGGCCAAAGAACTGCTCAAGGATGTTGTACTGACCGGAACCGTTAAAATGTCAACCGGCGGCCGGTTGACATCCCAGATCAGCCAGGAGGCACTTCTACTTTCGGCAATGATGGATATTATCCCGGATTCTCCACAGGTCATCATCCTTCTCGGCCGTCTTGAAAAAGCACGCGTTAACGGTAAATGGGGCAACACCTTGGAAAACGCCATCTCCATTGCAGCTCTCTCCAAGTACCAGTTAAGCCTGCCCAAAGACGATCACAAAAACTTCCAGGGCACCATTTCCAATGCATCCGGCGAACTTCTGAAATTCGACCATACCCAAAAAGCGTCATGGAAAACAGATGCATTTACCGAAAAGTGCACACTGGGATCCAGCGGGACCGGACGAATCTACTTCCTGGCCACCGAACGTGGCTATGGCCGAAAAGAGCTCGTCAAGCCATACAACAACCACCTGACCGTCCAACGCATCTGGACTGACAGGAACGGAAAGCCCGTTGATATGAAAAATTTACATGTCGGTGACCTGGTCAATGTAAAGATCACGATCAAGTCCGATTATTCTACCGATAATGTTGCGATTATTGATGCGCTGCCCGGCGGTATGGAAGTTGAAAACCCCAAACTCAATAACACCGCAATAACCGCCAGCAACGAAAAATTGGATACGCCTGACACCGTCGAGTTTTTAGATGACAGGGTCCTTCTGTTCTGCAGTACAACAAAGAAGATCAAAAAATTCAATTATGCTGTCCGTGTAACCACCATCGGCACCTTTGACCTGCCGCCCATCCAGGCCTCCAGTATGTATGATCCATCGATCGCTTCACTTGGAGCAACCGCTGCCGTGACGATCAAAAAATAAGTAAGTGTTCACATAAATTTAATTCCCATGTCAAAAGTCACTTTTGGAGCGATATATCGGTCCTTAAGATGCGGAAAATGGGCTCCAAAAATACTTATGACCCTGGCGTCAAAACTACTTCACAATGAAACACTTCTTCAATCAAAAATTAAGACGCAGGATCAAAAGAACGCTCAAGTGCAGTGCGATCATCATTGTATTGATGACCATCGTCTGGAATATCCTTTTGGCCCTGTTTCCATTTCCTACCCAGAAGTTGGATAGATGGCAGAGCAGCCCGGCGGTATTTGACTGTAAAGGTCGGCCGTTGCTGAGTATTATCAGTCCAGACCAGCAGTGGCGGCGTTCTGTTGGACTTGATGAGATGTCAGACTGGCTGATAAAAGCAACACTTGCGGTTGAAGATGGGCGGTTCTATGACCACGGGGGTATCGACCCCCTCTCGATTATGCGTGCGGTTAAGCAGAATATCACTTGCTTTAGAACAATTTCCGGTGCCAGCACACTCGATATGCAGATCTGCCGTATGATGGAAGACCGGCCTCGAACATACACCTCCAAGCTGATCGAAGCTTTTTATGCGATTCGGCTCAATGACATCAAAAGTAAAGATGACATTCTCGCGCTCTATCTGAATAATGCCCCTTACGGCGGTAATTACAGGGGCGTTGAAATGGCGTCACTGGTTTATTTTGATAAGCATGCCAGGGATCTTTCTCTCGGTGAGGCGGCCCTGATCGCCGGGCTTCCCCAATCGCCATCCCGGCTTCAGCCCGATAAAAACCTCCCGGCCGCCTTGAAACGCCAAAAAACTGTATTGCAATGTATGCTCGATAAGCAGATGATCACTGCGAAGCAAATGGCACAGGCCCGGGAAGGTATTATCGTCAAGTCTGAGAGATTAAATACGATGAAAGCCTTCCATGCGGGCTGGATGGCTTTGAATCGGCAGGCCAGGGGCGGTAAAACAACGATTGACCTGGATATTCAAAATGAAATGGAGACCCTGGCCGCAGAGAATCTCACCCGGCTGCCCCCCGGAACCGAGCAGGCAGTCGTGATCATCGATATTGAAAATTCCTCTATTGTCGCCCTGGCAGGCTCCGGCGACCCATCCGACCCTGTCGATGGCCAGGTCAATGGGGCCCTGGCCCGAAGAAGTCCCGGTTCCGCCCTTAAACCATTCATTTACGCCGCGGCGTTTGAAGCAGGCCGCCTGAATCGACACACCATGGTTCACGATATCCCCATCCAGCGAGGCGGCTGGAACCCCGCTAATTTCAACAGAACTTTTACCGGCAAAACGACCGTCGAGAATGCCCTGGTCCGTTCATTAAATGTCCCGGCGATACTGGTCGCAGAAGGTATCGGCCTTTCACGATGCTGCAGAATGATCCAGCAGGCAGGCATTCACCTGCCGCCAGACGCGATAAAAAAAGGCGGCCTGGCCCTGGCCGTCGGCGGTATCGAAGTCTCGCTCCTGGAACTCACCAACGCCTATGCCACCCTCGGAAGGCAGGGAATCCGCTCCAATGTCCGACTCTATACCTCTGAGCCGGTAAAAACCATATCTGCGATACAACCAGACGTCTGCGCGGTGATCAACGATATCCTGTCATCCCATAACCGCTCCCTGTATGGTACTACCGATTCACCGGATTCCATACCGTGGTTCATGTACAAAACAGGAACCAGCTCCGGCCGAAGAGACGCCTGGGCGGTTGGCCATAATGGGAAATATGCCATCGGTATTTGGGTCGGCCAGTTCCGAGGCACCGGCCGATATGAATATGTGGGGATACAGGCCGCGGTACCACTTTTAACCGCGATTTTTACCAGGACAAGCATTCGAAACGATCATTCCCCCCCCGCTCCGCCAAAATTAATCGTTAGAAATCCCCTCCCTGCCCCAAAAGAAGTCGCAGCGAACCTTAAAATCATCACCCCGTCCAATGGCGACATTTTCTACACCATCAATGGCATCGCCATGGTGAATATCAAAGCAAACACAGAGAGCCATCTCACCTGGTTCCTCAACGGTAAAGTGATTGACACAAATAATAAGGTGGACGCCCACATCAAGGCCAACCTTACACCTGGGATCTACGATCTCAAATGCATTGACCAGAAAGCAACCAACGCATCCATACAATTTACGGTCCGTTCAAGCCGCAGTCCCATATCCGCCAGCGCAAAGATAACGCCCACGTCAAAAGTCATTTCGCAGCGTTAAGATCGCGCCTTAAGACGCGAAAAACGAGCTTTAAAATACTTATGACATGGGCGTCAATAATGATTACTTTCGGATTAAAGATAACGCAACGCACTCAAGCCCTGCGGCCATAACGCTTTTAATCCAACAGGACAAAAAGTACGAGTCTACTTGTCCTATTTAGCCATTTTTATCACTGAAAGCGTATAGGGCTTATCAAATGCCTTGTTCTTCAGACCCGGGAACGGCATATCGAAATTGGCGATGATCATTTCATCACCACGGATCACGCATTCACACGGCTGATCGAGCAGGCCATCGGCCCCATTACTATCCTCATTGATCCATATCGTTCGCACCATCCCATTGGGTGAAATCGCTACAATAGCGTTCCGCTGCGAGTCGTTTACATAGACGATATCGGTTTCCAGATCACAGAACAGACCGTCTGAGCAGGGCAACTCCTTGGGGTTGTTAACAAAAATCTCTTGAGAGGCCACCGAACCATCATCGCTAAAGATGAATTTATGCACCTTCCCATCACCGAAACTGCCACAGTACAAATTGCCGCGGCTGTCAAGCGTGAGCCCGTCGGCCCCTGCCATATCATCACGGGGGTTCGGATCCGTCTTGAGCCTGCCGATCAGATGCTCATCGGTACCAAAAGGCTTCAGCTTCACGGGACCGTCTTTGAATTCGGCGATATTGAACTTATAGATCGAGCTTATCCCTTTTTCGTTGGGCAGATCCATGAAGGTGTCGCTCACAAAAATCGTATCGCCCTTCCAGATCACCGCGTTGGATAATTGGAATCCCTCAACAACCACATCAGCCGAAACCGCCTGGCCATCCTTGATATTCACCCGGATCAGGCGTGAACGATGGTCTTTTCCGTCACGTTTATTGTAAAAATACTGATTGTCCGCGACGTACAGGTTGCCGTCCGGGCCAAAATCCAGCCCCATCGGACAGCCACGCCCCGTCTCAGGATGGACCGGCATCGCGTAGAATAACGAGACGTCATTCTTCGGGTTGATCGTCAACAATACCCCCGGATAGCTCTCATCATTAAAATTAGGAGCCGCCAGAATAATATTTCCTGTTTCGGCGTCCAGGGTCATCCCATCAGGGGTATTGCAATACTCCGGCAATGTCAAAAACAATGCAGGCCTGGCAACATCCGCCCCGGCACCACCGGCCGCCCCACCACAACCATTCAACGTGACCATCGCCATTGCCATCGCCAAAACAACAAAACCTTTGACAAGCATTTTTGGAGTCAGATTCAACATAACAACTTTTCCTTTCAAAGCAAGACCCATAAAATTAGACCCAAACTGGCCCTTTTGCCAGCCGGATGCACCATCAAACACTTTTGGAGATAACCTGTCAAGTATAAAATATTGCCTCCTGAGCCTCACCCGTCGGCCAAAAAGGACCATAAGAAAACGCCCAGGTCCTATAAGGATGAAATCGCTAAATTATCGCGCGACCGACAGTATCGCGGCAAAGGCCACCGAGGCGGCTTCTATTCTTAAGATCGAATCGGTCAATCGTGTCTCCAGTGCCCCGGCCCGTTCCAACACCTCTCGCTCTTCATCAGTCATTCCACCTTCCGGCCCGACAAAGGCAACCGTCGCCGAACGAATCGGCAGTAGCCCGGTGAGCCGCTGAGCGGATGATTCCAGGCTGCCAGCGAGCAATCGCCCCCCGGGATAATCATGCTGCACGGTAGCAACCACATCTGCAAAACGTCGCGGCGGGTCAATTTGAGGCAAGACAAGGCGACGACATTGCTTGGCGGCGGTAATGGCCAAAGTATTATATCGCTGAACAATGTTAGGGTTCTTAGGCTGCTTGACTGTTCGCTCAAAAAGAGTCGGACATATCCGGTCAACACCCAGTTCGGTACATTGACTGATCAGCCAGTCGAATCGATCCTTCTTGGCCACACTGGCGGCGATAATAATTTCGGACGGTGCCGGCAAAGCCGGTTCACTTATGTCCTGAACCCACAGCATCGCGGTATCTCTTTTAACCGCGGTGATCGTCGCAACCGCCAACCGCCCATGGCCGTCAAACAGCTCCACCCTATCGGAAACCCCAAGCCGCATGACGCGTGTCATGTGATGAATTTCAGGTCCGGTAACTTCAATATCTCCCTGGGTTATCGGACAGATATAAAATCGAGCTAAACTCATTTAAAATTCTCCTGAATGAATATTGGACAAAGCTTCCGTAATAATCCTGATGGGTGCGACAAAAAACATTATTAACAAGTTAAAACGTCGATTACATACTGATATCAACGCTTGATAATACTTTTGACGCGAATGTCAATCCTGCCGTTTTTTCAATTATTACGAAAAATCCCGGGCTTCTATCGGGACGGCAACACACAAGAGCCTCGTTGAAAAGAAATTTACACCAAACAGCCACATGAAATCAACCGTTTTTTTTATCCAACCAACGAATCTGCTCGATAATATCATTACGCTCACCTTAACGCCAATTATAAAATATATTTTGTCTTTATTGAATTACTATTCTATTTGGCCGATAGTGTTAAAGTATTAGTATCAATGGAACGTGGCTTAAAAAAATTCATCTGGGTCAAAACGCCCACAAAAAGCTGTTGAAAAAGATGCATCAGACAGGAACTGAACAATCATGGCCAACGACAACACAATGGATGAGGCAACCGAGAACGAAATGAATTCAGACACCCCCATGCCAGATAATATCGACGATCTGCTAAATGAAGCGGGTAACGCGCTGGACGACCTGGAGGCACAACTCAACGACGATACAGCCCCGGCGTCTTCTAAGGGGAATAAAAAACCAGCGGATTTATCGGACGCCGAACCGGATATTGGTAATGTCGATGACACCCTGGCCAGCCTGGAAGATGAACTCAATAACCTCTCATTGGAGATGGACGACGATAACCCGTCAGAAAAAAACATGGAGGCCACCGAGGGTCAAAAGGCCAGTTTTGACTTAGACCCTGAGCTCCAATCTGCCCTGAATGGCCTTGGCGATGAATTGGATCGCTTAAATGACAAAACAGCGGATAAAACCCAAAATGACGATGCCACACCCGCACCGGCCGATGCCGCGATTGATGCCCCGCTGGAAAATACCGATGATTTTACAAACGCACCGCTGAATGATATCGAACAGGCGGAACCGGATACTCAAGAATCACAAATCAATTCTTCGCCGGTTCCTTCACCCGATGACATTGATTCTCTGCTGGCGGATTTTTCTGATAACTCAAGCAAGAAAAATGACTTAACAACTGATTCGACAGAATCGGCGAAGGCGGATGACTCAAAAATGCCCGCCCGGCAGGATATTGACAGTGGCAACATTGATGACGCACTGGCGGCCCTGGCAGATGATCTCGAAGATGTAGATGGGCCAGAAATCTCCGCTCCAGACGATTCGACAGAGCAAGCCGAACAGGACATGGACGGCCCCGAGCCCCCCACACAAAGCGACATCCTTCAAGAGAGCAGGGGAATTGACGGTACATTAGCTGAGATGAACGAAGAAGTTGACCAGCTGAATAAGGACATTTCCGCACAGCTAGCACCGGCGAATTCGCAAGAATCACAAGTAGGCGACCTTCAAAAGACTGAACCCGTGAAAAAACCGGCCGGTCAAAACATTGATGACCTTCTAAATCAGGCTCAAAACAGCATGGAAACCAACCTGCCAGAGCCGAAAGTTCAAACGGATGTCAGTGAAGATGATGCCATGGTTCTGGATGAACTTGAAGAAGCGACCAAAGAGAAAAGTTTTGCGGGCCCTCAGGGCGAAAAGAACGACGAAAACGACTCGCAAGACGATAACAGGTATGCCCATTTCAGTTTACCCCAAAAAACAGTCCTCAAATCGTTCGAAACGGCCAATAAACCCTTTAAATTCATCGACGATGGTATCAAAGACACCCTGGGAGTTGTCGCGATGGTCACCTTACTGATTTCCATGATAACCACAGCGATCGCCCTGCTGGTTAAATAAGACGCCAGCGTCAGAAGTATTTTGAAAGTTCATTTTCCGTATCTTAAAGACCGATATGTCACTCCAAAATTGACTTTTTACGTGGGAATCATAATTAACCAAAGTCGCGAGTTGATACAGACGATCATTATAAAACAACAACTTCTTCATTACTCTATTTGACCTCCAAATCAAATAGGCGAGACTCCCGAGACAACCTCAACGGAGTCTTGTTTTTTATCCATAGAAAATTTACCAGCGTTCGCTGGCCCTCATCTGGCAAAGCCCACTTTGAAGGTTTATCTAATCTTCCTGGCCTGCCTAAAAAATACAAATTGCTATACTAGACGCCAGCGTCATAAGTATTTTGAGAGTTCATTTTCCGCATCTTAAAGACCGATATATCGCTCCAAAAATGACTTTTGACGTGGACATCATACTATAAATTTACCCGCGTTCGCAGCCCTGATCCACCAGGGGCTAAACGGTCCATTTGACATACCATTTCAATGTCTCAGAATACGTTGGACGCTAAAGGCCGTAACTCATTTTCATTGAAAACTTTACATGAGATCTCCTCGAGAAAATGCATCCCCTTTTTTTCCTGGATTTTGACATGGCAAATGATTTCTATTGAGACCGGTGGTGTGAAACGATATGATATTCCTTTGACATAAAATAATAGATCCCTCACCTACATAGACGCCAGCGTCAGAAGTTTTTAAAGCTGATTTCCACCCCTTAAAGGCTGATTTGAGATACGAAAATCATTTTTTAACGCGGAAGTCAACCCAAGATACAACCATGAGCACTGATAAATTTACACACCTACACGTCCACAGCGAATACAGCCTTCTTGACGGTGCGGCAAGCATCAAAAAGCTAGTCAATCAGACTAAAAAATTAGGAATGGAGACGTTGGCATTAACCGATCACGGTAATATGTTTGGGGCGGCCGCATTCTTTAGTACCGCTAAAAAAGCTGATATTAAACCCATTATCGGGATAGAAGCCTATATCGCCCCCGGAAACCGCCGCGATAAGGACAGCAAAGGGATCTCGGAAGCCTCTAATCATCTGATACTGCTGGCCAAGAATAACCAGGGCTATAAAAACCTGCTGAAGCTCTCCAGTATCGGTTACACTGAAGGGTTCTACTATCGCCCACGCATCGACCGTGAAGTACTGGAAATGTACCATGAGGGGCTGATTTGCACTTCAGCGTGCCTGGGCGGCGAAATACCCGCGGCCATTGCCAAAGGCGACATGGAAAAGGCACGAGAAGTCACAGAGTATTATGCCAGGTTATTCGGCGAGGATTTCTTCATGGAAATCCAGTGGCATTGTGACGACCAGAATGTGATGACCCCTATGCTGGTTGACATGGCCAACCAGGTGGGCGTACCTTTGGTGGCCACGAATGATGTTCACTTTCTGGAAGAAGGGGATTATCAGGCCCATGCGGCGTTGACGTGTATCAGTACGGGTAAGAATATTGACGATGAAAAGCGGATGAAGTACCCGCCGGAGCTGTTTTTAAAGAGTCCGGAGCAGATGCGGGCGATGTTCCCGAAATGGCAGGAGGCGTGTGATAACACCCAGGTCATTGCCAACCGTTGCGATGTGGAGATAGACTTTAAAACCCAACATGCCCCGGTCTTTAAGACCCCCAAGGGTAAAACCGCCGATCAATACCTGGAAGAGCTTTGCCTGAAAGGACTTAAGAAGCAATATGGCGAGCTCACTCAAGAAGTCAAAGATCGACTTTACCACGAACTCAAAGTGATCAGCAGTAAGGATTTCTCGAGTTATTTTCTGATCGTGTGGGATTTTGTAAACTTTGCCCGACGAAATAATATTCCCGCCAACCCTCGTGGTAGTGGCGTTGGGACGTTGGTGGGCTATGCCCTGGAGATTTCCTACGTTGACCCATTGAAGTATGGGCTGCTGTTTGAGCGTTTTATGGACCCTGAACGTAATGAAATGCCTGATATTGATATTGATATCTGCCAAAATGGTCGGGGTCGGGTGATTGAATATGTGCAGGAGAAATATGGTCATGTGGCCCAGATCATCACGTTTGGTACCATGAAGGCCCGTGCGGTTTTGCGAGATGTGTGCCGGGTGCACGCGGTGCCGTTGCCGGATGCGGATAAACTGGCCAAGCTGGTGCCGGATAACCTGGGGATCACGCTTCAAGATGCCCTTGAACAGGAACCCCGGATCAAGGAATGGTGCGATAAAGACCCGAAAATGCAAGAAGTTATAGATATCAGCTTGCGTCTTGAAGGGCTGACCCGTCATTCGTCGGTTCATGCCTGTGCGGTGGTGATTGCCGATGAACCATT
The DNA here is from genome assembly GCA_021736565.1 of Phycisphaerae bacterium. Classification (GTDB taxonomy): domain Bacteria; phylum Planctomycetota; class Phycisphaerae; order Sedimentisphaerales; family SM23-30; genus JAIPFO01. The sequence goes on from JAIPFO010000083.1 coordinate 10,355, forward strand.
GACCAATTTTCTGCCGCTTTACAAGGCGTCGGGTTCGGATGATCTGATCACCCAGTTCGATGGGCCGTTGGTCGAGAAGGTTGGGCTCCTGAAGATGGATTTTCTGGGGCTCAGGACCCTATCGGTGGTCGATCGTGCTTGCCAGCTTATTAAAGAGGGTAAAGGGGTCGAGATTGACTCTCGGGACATTGATCTGACCGATAAGGCTACGCTTGAGACCTTCTGTAAAGGGCGGACCAAGGGGGTGTTTCAGTTTGAATCGGGCGGTATGAAGGACCTGCTCCAGAGCATGAAACCGGACAGACTGGAGGATCTGATCGCGGCGAATGCCTTGTATCGTCCCGGGCCGATGACACTGATCCCCGATTACATTGCCCGCAAGCATGGGGAGTCCTGGTCGGTGCCGCATCCTGTTATGGAGAAAGTACTTAGCGAAACCTATGGCATTATGGTTTACCAGGAACAGGTGATGCAGATCCTCAACGGACTGGGTGGTTTACCGCTGGCTCGTGCGTATCGACTGATCAAGGCTATTGGTAAGAAAAAGTATGATGTTATCGCTGCGGAATCGGCGGCGTTTATTGATGGGTGTGTGGAAAATGGGATTGATAAGGCCAAGGGTAAAGAGCTGTTCGAATTGATACAAAAGTTTGCAGGGTATGGGTTTAACAAAAGTCACTCGACGCAATACGCCATCCTGGCATTCCAAACGGCCTACCTGAAAACCCATTATCCCACGGAGTTCATGGCGGCCTTACTGACCTTTGAAATGGGAACCGTTGATAAGGTGGCGGAGTATATTGATGAGTGCAAGGCGTATAATATTTCGGTATTACCACCGGATGTTAATGAGAGCTCGACAGACTTTAATGTGATCTACCAGGAACGGCAAGAGGAGGAGACGCCCGGTAAATCGAAGAAGAAGAAAACAAAGGG
>JAIPFO010000084.1 GCA_021736565.1 Phycisphaerae bacterium
TACTTATAGAAGTTATCGGCTGAATAATGATGTCAGTTAAGTCTGTTTTAATTACGCGCGTTCGCTGGGGTCCACCTGGCAGGGCCTTTTTTAAAGAACTGCCTGACCGGCCAGGCCTGCCTCACTTACAGAATCCGATACAATTTGACTGCCCGCGTCCGCTGGGGTCCATCTGGCAGGGCCGATGTAGTAAGATTATCCGCATATCGAATCTGGCCCAAAAACATAAAATCCGATACAATTTGATAACTGTTTAACGATCAAAGGTCATAATCGCCTTTGATTCTCATAGAGGCCATGGTCATAAGTTTATTTTGACGCGGGAATCTATTTTAAGCGTGTTTTCCGGATGGTAAATGCTGATCCGCCAATGGCGGATCAGCTTTTTACGTGGGATCGCTCTTAATCGCTTATTCGATTTATAGTGATAAAATCTGCATTAAGCGTGGAAACCTGAATTATTCTTCAGGTTTATTCTTCTCATCAGCCGGTTCGGCCGATTCGTCATTTTGAACGGGTTGTTCTTCGACGGTTTCGGTTTCGGCTTCGGCCTCGGGTTTAACTTCAGGTTGAACTTCGGGTTCGACGGGTTGTTCTTCCTGGGTCGGTTCCTGGGCGGGTTCCTCGGTTTGAGGTTTGGCGGGATGGGCAAAAACAGCGGTGCTGTCGATAAAGTTGCTTCCCATACCACTACCAAAATCCAGGCCTCCGCGAGGTTTATCTTTAGTATTGTCCACTTCGTTTTCAGAGGCCCACTGGGCTCTCTTGAGGGACAGGCCGATCTTTCGATCATCCAGGTCCACTCGGAGGATTTTAACTTCGATATCCTGGCCAACCTGGACGATATCCTGAGGGCCTTCGACCTTATCGTCGGACAATTCGGAGATATGCAGCAGGCCTTCCAGGTTCGTTTCCAGTTCGACAAAGACGCCAAAGTTTGTCAGTTTGGTGACTTTACCATGGACGATCTGGCCAGGAATATAGGTATCGGGAATGGCTCGCACCCAGGGGTCTTCGGTCATCTGCTTGAGGCCGAGTCCGACGCGTTGTTTTTCCTGATCGACACTGAGGACGATACATTGGAAGGTTTCACCCTTTTTGATCATTTCGCCAGGATGGCTGATCTTCTTGGTCCAGCTCATATCGGAGACATGCAGCAAGCCATCAATACCTTCTTCGATCTCAATGAAGGCCCCATAGTTGGCCAGATTTCGAATGCGTCCTTCGATAACAGTTCCCGGCGGGTATTTGTGGACCACCTGGAGCCATGGATTTTCGGTAAGTTGTTTAACGCCCAGTGAAATTTCTTGTTTCTCGGGTGCGACATCCAGGACGACCACTTCGACTTCCTGATTGACGGTCAGTAATTCGCCAGGATGATTGATGCGTTTGGTCCAGCTCATTTCGGAGATGTGTACCAGTCCTTCGATACCTTCTTCGAGTTTAATGAAGGCCCCGTAATTTGTAATATTGACCACGGTGCCCTTGACAATACCATTGATCGGATAGCGTTCTTTCGCTGAGATCCAGGGGCTTTCGCTTTTTTGCTTGAGGCCCAAGGCGATTTTTTCTTTATCCTGATCGATACTGAGGATCTTCACCTCGATCTCCTGGTCCATTTTAACAATTTCGGAGGGGTGATTAACCCGTCCCCAGCTCATATCGGTAATGTGCAACAAGCCGTCCAGGCCGCCCAGGTCAATAAAGGCCCCGAAGTCGGCAATATTCTTGACCGTTCCTTTTCGGATCTGACCAACGTTAATGTCAGAGAGAAGTGCACTCTTGGCATTGGCACGGGTTTCTTCCAGAAGTTTTCGTCTGGAGATAACGATATTGCGACGTTCGAGATCGATTTTCAAGATCTTGGCATCGATATCCTTGTTGATAAACTCGGAAATATCATTGGGCCGACGTATATCCACCTGTGAAGCCGGCAGGAAAACAGGAACGCCCACATCCACCAGCAGGCCGCCTTTGATCCGTCGGGTACATCGCCCGGTGATCGTATCGCCTTCGCTTTTGGTTTCGATAATGCGTTCCCAACCGCGGATCCGGTCGGCTTTGCGTTTGCTTAGTTGAACAAGCCCGCTATCGGATTCAACCGATTCGAGCAGGACTTCAATGGACGCACCGACGACAATCTCACTGGGGTCATTAAATTCTTGAGCGCTGACGGCCCCTTCGCTTTTGAGCCCGACTTCGATAATAACATCATCGCCGATCTGATTAACGATTTTACCCTTTAAGATCGTCCCCGGCTCGAAATTACTGACAGTCTTGTCAATCATTTCCAGCATCTGTTCCATATTGTCGGTTCCGAGTGCTGCGGATATCTGCAGATCAATCTCGGCATCGTCAATCTGAAAATCTCGCATAATACTCTTATCAACCATGAAAAAACCTTTTACATTACATCAGGCATTATGGCCATTATATTACAGATTGCCTGTCAAATCTGCAGAGCCATTGACACTTACGTACATGCAAGTGCGTAAAAATACATTAACACAACATTAAAGCCATAATGACTAAACTTGTCAAGGGTTAAAAAACTTAAGAGGGTATTGGTTGAGTGATTGGTCCTTGGTATTATTATAAGTCTTTGTTATATAAGAGCTTATAAAATTATTAGGTTAAAAAAAACTTTATTTTAATACCAGCGTCAGAGGTATTTCGGCAATTGTACACGGCCTTTCAAGTGGGGGATTTCGAGGCGAACCCCCTTTTTTATACGCGTGTGTTTTTAGTGGCCCCTGCGGGAGCGGGCATCGAAATTTTCAAGATTATCAACAAATTCTCGAATGACCCAGTCGGGGGTTGAGGCCCCGGCGGTAATACCGATGGTGTGTTTACCGGTGACAAAATCAGTTTTGAATTCCTGCCAGGACTGTAAATGATAGGTTTCGATGTTATTTTTTCGGCATAATTCGGCCAATTCCCGGGTATTCGCGCTATGATGGGAGCCCAGGACAAAAATGACATCGACCTGGGCGCACAATTCGATGGCCGATTCCTGGCGGCGTGCGGTTTCTTTACAGATGGTATTGACCACTTTGATCTCTTCGTAACCCCGGGTGGCAATGAGTCCAACGGTCTGGCCAAAATCTTCAGCTGAATAGGTGGTTTGTGAAACGATCGCCAGTTTTCCTTGTGGCGGGAGCTTATCCAGGTCATCGGGGCCATTGACGACGACGACTTCCGGGGCGTATCCGACAACACCTTTAATTTCGGGGTGGTCGGGGTCGCCAACGACGATCACCTGATAGCCCTGCCGAAACAGTTCATCGACGAGGTTCTGCACCCGCCTGACCAGGACGCAGGTGGCATCAACCAGTCTAAAACCGCGTTTTTCGACTTCCCGCAGCAATTCGGGGCGGCACCCATGGCTTCGGATCAGAACGGTAGGCCTGCTTGAGTTGTCTTTATTATCGGACTGTTGGACCGGCTCGATTTGGTCAAGGTTTTCGACGACTTGCAACCCTTCTTTGGCCAGTTGCTCGACTACCTGGCTGTTATGGATCAAAGGGCCAAGGCAATAGACTTTTTCCTGGGCATTTAATAGTTTTTCTGCGGCGGCGATCGCCTTTTCGACGCCAAAGCAAAAACCGCTTTTTTTAGCAATAATTATTTTCATAGGGGTATTATAGCAAGGAAGTTGCGGTCCTCACACGTATTTTTGAGGGCCATTTTTTGGGGCTTAAAGCCGGGTTCGCTATTTGGCGAACGCACTTTAGCCGCGGGGGTCAAAGGGTCCCTGGGAGGAGGGCGTCTGACTTTTTTCTGGCGATTGATGGGGGGCTTTTATAAAATACAAACGCCAGTGACCTCCGTATTTAGAGGTCTTTTTTTCCGCATATATTAAAAGGGTGTTTTACAGGTGTAAGACGGCTTTATGTGTGAGGGGCCAAGTGGCAGAAATTGTTACCGAAAATAAAGTAAAAACATGATATACAAGCGTTTTGGACGAATAAACAAGCAGGTATCCGCTGTGGGTTTTGGGGGGATGCGATTTGATATGGACCGGTCGATGGCGGAGAATGCCGACCTTTTGAAATATGCGTACGATAAGGGGATCAACTATTTTGATACGGCCCCGATGTATTGTGACGGGAAAAGCGAAGAGATCTTCGGTTTGGCGATGGAGCAGATGCGTGGTGAGCGGGAGAATTATCTGGTGGCCAGTAAGGGATTTCCGAACGAGTTTGATACGGCCGAGAAGGCCCGTGCGGCGGTGGAGGCGTCATTGACAAAGATGAAGCTGGAGAAGCTGGATTTTTACTATGTCTGGTGTATTCGTCGGATGGACCAATATGAGCTGGCGATGAAGAAAGGGGGGCAATATGAAGGGCTGATGAAGTGCAAAGAGGAAGGGCTGATCGATCACATATTGGTTTCGACACACCTGCCCGGTCCTGAAATCCATCGCATCATTGAGCGGGGTGAGTTTGATGGGGTTTTACTGGGGGTCAATGTGCTCAATTTTCCTTATCGATGGGAAGGGATTCAGAAAGCTCACGAGATGGACTTAGGTGTAATCGCGATGAACCCCCTGGCGGGTGGCGAAATTTCACGTTTTTCCGAGTCGTTGTCCTTTTTGGGTGATGCTGATGAAACGCCTGTTGAGGCGGCGTTGCGTTTTTGTGTGAGCTGTCCGCAGATATCGATTACGCTGAATGGGTTTACGACGCGGGAACATATTGATACGGCTTGTAAGGTGGCGGGTAATGCCCGGCCGTTCAGTGCCGAGAAAATTGAGCAGATACGTCAAGAAGTGGCTTGCGGGATGAATGAGTTGTGTACCGGCTGCGGCTATTGTCTCAAGTCGTGTCCGAAGAATATTCCGGTCGCTTCCTATCTTCAGTACTATAATGAAAAAATCTTGTTGGGAAAAACCGACCAGGAGATGATCAAAGAGTTGGACTTCCAGCACAACTGGGGGCTGGTGGCCGACCGACAGGCTGAAGCCGGTGACTGTATCAGTTGCGGTCAATGCGAAACAGAGTGTACTCAACATTTAAAGATTATGGACCGGTTGAAGGAAATTGCCGGATGGGAAGAGGAATTTCGTAATTCCAAAGGTTAACGCCGTCGCCTATTTTATTCGAATTAAACGATAAAGAGAGAGCATGGAAAGTGCGCCGTCGAAAGAACCGGTTCAGTGCAACAGTGATTTGCTCGCGTATTTAAAAACAATGCCCCTTCAAATGGCATTATTAACGAGTCGCCAATGGCCTGGGAGGCTCATATTTTTTTAAAGGGCTTAAAAGGTCTCTATTTTGATAATGGCCTTAATCGCTATCAATTGCCAGGATACTAAGTATGAAAAAAATAACCCAATATCTGGTCCGAAATCTTATCTCTGATTACCGGGACATAGGGGATGTGACGGTTCGCAGTCACTATGGGGCCCTGGAGGCGTGGGTGAGTATTGGGGTTAATATTCTGTTATTTTTGCTTAAGGGGCTTTTGGGGGTGATGATCGGCAGTGTTGCCGTGATTGCCGATGCTTTTCACACCCTTTCGGACACCGGTACCTCGATCATTATCCTGATCGGTTTTAAGATCGCCAAAAAACCGGGCGATCAGGAGCATCCCTTCGGCCATGGTCGGGCGGAGCACATTTCGGCCCTGATCGTTTCGATCGCCTTGATCGTCACGGGTATCGAAGTGGCCAAGTCTGCCGCCGAACGCATCATACACCCGACGATTCAAAGTGTAGAGATCAGCTGGCTGATCATCGGGGTGTTGATGGTCACGGTGGTTATCAAGGAGATCATCGCTCGATTCGCTCGGGAGTTGGGGATCATGATCCGCTCGAAGACCCTGGAGGCTGATTTTTGGCACCATCGCAGCGATGCCCTGTCAACCGTGCTGGTCGTGGCTTCCCTGATCGGCGGGCGATGGGGTTTGAGTTATTTTGATGGCCTGGCGGGCGTGCTGGTGGCGCTGGTGATCATCTACAGCGGGTATAAAATCGCACGGGATGCGATTAATCCCCTGCTGGGCGAGCGGCCGAGTGAGGAATTGCTGGGTGAAATTAAATTGGCCGCCAAAACGGTTGCCGGTGTGGAAGGGGTTCACGACGTGATCGTTCACCATTATGGTCAATTGAACATGGTGTCACTGCACATTGAAGTTCTGGATGACCGTCCGATATTGGCGTTGCACGATATTTCAGAAAAGGTTGAAGCGGCGGTGGAAAAGAAGCTCCACTGTAATGCTGTTGTTCATATTGACCCGTTCAATCGGAACCATCAGCGGTATAAAGAGATCCGGGCGGTTATTGGCCGAATGACCGGGGGGGACCGGCGGATCACCAGCTTTCATGATTTACGGATACTGAATGAGGGTTCGCAGGTCGTGGCGCTGTTTGATATTACACTTTCCGAAGGCCTGTCAATGGAGAGTGCCAATGCGATCACTGAGCAGTTATCCCGGCATATTTCCGGCGAGCTTCCGGATGTTAAAGTGGTGATCAAGGCCGAACCGGGGTTTGCTTACTCGCGATAAAAGACCGATAAGTATCATCGGTTTTGGGTTCCAGGTTTCCTCCGTCCGCGCACGCAAGGGCCGCCCGGGTTATTACCGGACGTTCAGGTTGTTCGCGTCCAGGGTTTTTCTTAAATATATATTTCATAACCTGTTTCTTATTAAAGAGTTATCACAAGTTGTCCGGTTGAATGCCAAAATCCCTCCATTCGATATAATTGCGCCAGACGGTATATCTTCTAATAATCTTTTTAATCGTACCGTGAAATAACCGATATGACTTCTGTGGAACCCTGTGAAAGGTGACGTCCGTGTCATCTGTATTTTTAGAAATCCGTTTTCGCCTCAAAAAAGGCGATGTTAAAGTCGAAGAATGACTTGTGATGCGGGAGTCTTTTGTAGGACATAAGATGGAAATTTTAAAAGACCCGATAACTATTGTGCTGATAGGCTTGTTCATGGTGTCTCTGACCATTGTCATGCGTCCGCGTCGTCATCCTGATTTGTTGTTATTAATTCTGGCGGTTGTTTTATTTGCGCTGCCCCGTGCGGGTATTATGGTGCCTTCTTTTGGCGTGCCGCTGCCCCTTTCTCATATAATATTGATGGTGATCATGGTGGAGTGGTTGCTGGTTCGGCATAACCGATTTCATGAGGGGGCGGTGTATGCCCGCTATTTTATCATTTACGCGGCGGTCACGGCGTTTGGTTTGGCCGGGGGCATCATCTTGGGCAGTAAATATGAAGTGGCCCTTATGGAATTATTTTTCTACATGTTTATGATGGGGATCTTCTTTTATGCCAGTGAAGCCTTTTGCCAGCCTCGTCATTTCATAAAATTTATTCGAATCGTTCTGGTGATATCGGTCTTGGTCAGTTTATACGGTATCAGTCAGCGTTACTTCGGCAGTGGTGTTCTGGTGCAATATATCACTTATAACTCTGACTCAAGCCTGGCCCGGTCTTACCTGGAACTTGACGACCTGAGTCTGCGTCGGGTGCTCTCCAGTTATGGGGACCCGAATGTTCTGGCGAGTCAATTAATTGTCTTTTTCGGGATCACCCTCTCTTTACTGGTCAGTCAAAAAATTCCCTATCGGACACGGCTGGTCAGTTTTGGGATTCTTATCATTAATAGTACGTGTATGGTCTTAACCGGTTCCCGTGCGGGTATGATCTGTATGGTTTTGGTGGTGATCATTGTCTTCTCCTGGCGAAAGCGATGGGTCCTCCTGGGGATTCCGGCCCTGGCGATCATCGGACTTTTCATGAGTTCACAATTAATTGAAGAGACGGTTATGAACCGGTTTCATGGGGTGGTATCGTCCGACGATGTGCGGGCCCAGTTTCCCACCATGGCAATGAAATTGATCCAGGTCGTTCCGTTCGGCAGTGGTCTGGGTCGTACCGTCAGTCTGGAAGTCAACGAGATGGACTGGGATTTTAAAGTTCATTCGGCCCCAAATATCTGGGTCGGATTTAACTCGTTCTGGCTGAATCTGTTTTGCCGACTGGGACTGCCCGGCGTGGTGAGTTTCCTGGTGCTCTTGTTTGTCTTATTACGACATATCTGGCGCCAGATCAAGCGGGTTCAAGACGTGCAGGTCAAGGCCATCCTCATTGGGGGTGTTGCCGGGCTGATCTGTCAGGGGGTGATCTGGATGGCCAATAATACTTATATGCTACCGGGGGGCGGCCTGAACTTTTGGTTTATGATGGGCATGATGGTGGCGGGCAGTCGGGCGTATGCCATGCCGTGTCCTTATCCACAGATGCTTGTCCCGATGCCGGGGTACTTTCCCGATCGGAATTTTGTACCGGCCTGAGCGAATATCAACAGAAGAAAATAACAAACCAGGCGCCAGCGTCCGAACTTTTATAAAATTTGTTTTCCACATCTTAGACGGCGACGTAAAAGAGGGAAACGGTTTTGGACGCGGGCGTCGCGCTAGAGGAATTGCAGCGAGATGAAAATTGTTTATCTAAATGGCCCATATCGAAAATTATCCTATTCACGCAGCAGTCGGTCCCCGGCGGTCACCAAGAGTGGTACGCTGTATTACCCGCTCTGGCTGGCCTATGCCGCCGGCCTGGCGCGTTCGGAAACCGATCACGATATTGAGCTGATCGATGCGGTCGTTCGGAAATGGGATTCTGCCGAGCTGGTCGCCGCCATGGCGGCCGACCCGCCGGACCTGGTGGTCTGCGAGACGTCGACCCCGAGCATCTATGATGACATTGAAACGGCCGGGGTCATCAAGCAGGCGTTCGAGAATTGTCGTGTTATCCTGGTGGGGACACACGCAACGGCGTTGCCTGAAGAGGTCTTACAATCGGACCAGCGTATCGACGGGGTGGCCCGGGGTGAATTTGACGAGACCATTATCGCCCTGGCGCATGTGATGGACCGGGGGGGCAGCTGGTCGACCGTTGAGGGGCTTTCATACCGTCAGGGGGACCGGGTCATTCACAATCCCGACCGGCCGTTGATTGACGACCTGGACCGGTTTCCTTTTATCAGTGAGGTCTATCGCGATGGCCTTAATGTGCGGGATTATTTCTTTTCTGCCGCCCAGTACCCCATGGTGATGATCATCACCTCGCGCGGCTGCCCGCATCGTTGCAAGTGGTGCCTGTACCCTCAGGTGATGCATCGTGGGAAATACCGGCTGCGCAGCAGCGAAAGTGTGGCCGCGGAGTTTGCCTTTATCGCCCGGGAGATGCCCGAGGTTCGTGAGGTGGGGATCGAAGATGACCTCTTTACCGGCAACAAAAAACGCCTCCATGAGATATGCGAATTATTGATCAAGCAGAAGAATCGTCTGAACTTCTGGTGTGATACGCGAGTGGACCTGGACTACGAGACGATGCGCCTGATGAAAGCCGCCGGCTGTCGTCTGCTCATTGCGGGTTTTGAAAGCGGCGACCAGGAGGTGTTGGACCGTATTAATAAAGGGACACAAAAGGACCAGTCGTATGAATTTATGCGCAATGCCCGTAAGGCCCGTCTGCTGGTTCACGGCTGTTTTGTGCTGGGCAATCCGGGGGAAACGCATGCGACCATGCGAAAGACCCTGGATTTTGCCAAACAGCTTCAGCCGGATACCGCCCAGTTCTTTCCCATGATCGTTTATCCGGGGACCGCGATGCACCAGTGGGCCCGGGATGAGCATCTGATCAACAGTACCGACTTTAACGACTGGCTGACGCCCGATGGCTTGCATAATAGTGTGGTGGACCAGCCGGGTTTATCCGGGCAGGAGGTTGTGCAATTCTGTAATACCGCCCGGCGGGAATTCTATCTGCGACGCAGTTATATCGTCAAGAAGATGGGGCAGTCGATCGTCAACATTCACGAGGCCCGCCGTAATGTCAAGGCCTTTTGCCGGGTTGCCCGGCACCTTGTACGATCATCATGATGACCACGAAACACACCGAATTGCAAGAATCCTAAGTATGAAAACAGTATGTCAAAAACAAAAGAACCATGAGATCCCGGCGGCTATCGGCCCGGCGTCGCCTTCTGGAAAATACCCCCCGGTTCGCTGGGAGACCGTCCCCTGTAATCTGTGCGGGGCGGAGGATACTGAGTTGTATCATCAGGAGCGGCTGGTCTATTTTGACCAGGAATTAAATTTTCAAATTGTCCGCTGCCGAAAGTGTTCCCTGGTCTATACCAATCCGCGGCTGGCCGATTATAATGCGCTGTATCTTTGCGATGGCAGTTATTCTGTTAAACAAATTGAAGATCACGCATCGGCCAAAGCGACGGTGTTCGCTAAGGCGATGGATGAAATTGAACGATGGCATGCGACCCCGACGAATTCAGCCGGTAGGGCGTCATTGCTTGACGTCGGCTGTGGCAGTGGCCATTTTATGGCGATGGCCCGGAATCGCGGCTATGACGTTTGCGGTATTGAGCCGGCAAAAACCTGGGCCCGGTATGTCGGTGAAACTTTTGGCCTGCCGGTGATCAATGCCAATATCCTGGACGCCAAGGTGGTTGCTGAAAGTATCGACGTGATGACCGCCTGGGATGTTATCGAACATGTGGACGATCCCAAAGCGGTCCTTGGCCAGTGTGTCACATGGCTGCGGCCCGGTGGTGTAATGGCCTTGCGATTTCCATCGGCCACTTACCAGAAGTTCAAGGGGGTTCTTCTCAACCAGGTTTTTCGAACAAAGCATTCGGCGTTTGGCGCGACCATGCATTTATATTTTTTCAATGAAGACACGTTTCGCCAGATGGCCCATGATGTGGGCCTGGAGATCCTGGCGGTGAAGACGACCCCGATGGAAATGAATACCGGCAGTTCCCTGATCAATGGCGCCAAGCGGTGTGTCGGTCTGGCCCTGTCGGCCGCCGAACTTCTATCCCGGCGACATCTGGGCAACCTGGAAATATTCTGTAGGAAGTCTGGGTAGGCGCCAGCGTCATTCCTGGTGCGCCGGGAGATGACACTCGTTTTCCGTATCTTAAAGGCTGAATTGAACGATGTGAAACGACTTTTAATGTGGGAGCCTGGGTAGGCTTTTAATGATTAATGATCTGACAACCAATAGTATCGGCGGAGTCCGGCACTGAGGGTGCAACGATGAGTGAACAAATTCGATTGATATTGCAACTGGTATTCTGGCTCGGCCTGGGTGCCACGGTTTATACCTATTTTATATATCCGCTTATTCTGATGGTCTTGTCCCGGTTGTTC
>JAIPFO010000085.1 GCA_021736565.1 Phycisphaerae bacterium
GCCGTTATACTGCCCATCATGAAAAGGTTCTTTAGTTATTCACCCGCTGTATGGGATTATTTTCAGAAAACTGATGAATATTTTGCGAATAACGCTCCCACCCGCCCCCTTCCAGCCAGCGTGGCCGTTTCGTTCCCTTTGCCAATGAATGGCATAAAGGCTGTAATATGGGATATTTACGGAACGATCATGAACGCGAACATCGGTGATCTTCCCGAAACGTTAACCCATCATGACCAGCTCGCAACCGCCGCCGAAAAACTCCTCACCGAATTCAACCTCCACGCGGCCATCCAAAAACGCCACCCCCATAAAACCCCAAAATTAGCACTCGCCGACCGCTACCTTGAGCTCATCGACCTCTCCCATCAAAATTCCAAAGCACAAGGCATCGATTTCCCAGAGGTCCAAATCGATAAAATATGGCAAAAAATACTACGCGATCTGGATGATATCGATCTTCAGTCAATCAAAAAAACAACGCTAACCCATTACCCATTAACCATTTACAATAAAATGAAACAAAGCGAGCAGGCCTGCTGTATGGCCTACTTTTTCGATCGGGCCTTCCAATTAAATACCCTCTACCCCCAGGCCCTGAAATGCCTCACCGTCCTTCACCAGGCAAATATGCAACTCGGAATCATTTCAAACGCCCAATTTTACACCCCGATCCATCTTCGAGCCCTGTTAAGAAAAGCCTCCGGACAACAGCATCTGGAACTCCATCACCTCTTTTCTGAACCCCTGGTCTTGTTTTCATACGAATTGGGCTACAGCAAGCCCAATCCCGGTGCGTTCATTAAAATCAAAGAAATACTCCAAAAACAGTCGATAGAACCCTCTCAGGCCGTCTTTATCGGCAATGATATGCTCAACGACATCTGGACCGCACAGCAGGCAGGCTTCAAAACCATCCTCTATGCCGGCGATGCACATCAAACCGCACTGCGTCCCAACGAGCCACGATGCCAAAACCTCAAACCGAACGCCATCGTACATTCAATGGACCAAATCATTCAACTATTAGTGTCCACGTCAAAAGTTACTTTTCGACTTTAAATTCGCCCTTTAAGATGCGGAAAACGAGCTACAAATCCCGGCACGCTGGAAATGACGTTGCCGTCAATAATCGCCCCAACAAAGAATAATCATGAATAAAACACTACGAATTGGAATTTTGCACTACCACCTGCACCACGGCGGTGTCTATACCGTCATGACAAACGCCCTTTTCGCCCTGATCGCCCATGGCGGATATGATAACCTTGAAATCGACCTGATGACCAGTGATGCCTGCCAGGGAAATGGCAAAAACCTCATTGAAAAACTCACCGAATGGGCCAGGCATCACGGCCCGAACCAGCTCCAGGTCAACCAGGTTGAAATACCCGAATTGGCCTATAACGCCAATCAGGCCCATAATAAACAGCATTTATTCGACCAGGCCCAATCGATTTGCCGTCACATTCTCCAGGCCATGGACCTGCAACGCAACAATTTTCAATTCCCCTACGTCCTGCATACGCACAATGTCAATCTGGGCCGAAATCCATACCTGACCCTTGCCCAAAAACTCCTGATAGAAACCCTCGATCGGGAAAAATTACCGGCTCATGTCCTGTATCAAATACACGATTTCGCCGAAGATAACCGAAAAAACTGCTGGAAAGCGATGTTGGAATGTTCTGGCAAGCAAGAGATGACCCTTGCGGTTGAAATGATGTACCCCAAAAGTGAACGCCTCACCTATGTCTGTATCAATTCATATGACCAAAAAACACTCCTTAAAATGGGTTTTCAGGCCGATAAAGTCTTGGTGCTACCTAACACTGTAAATACAAGCCTCTTCTCGCAAACGTCGATCATCGACATGAACCAGGAGCAACTGGCACAACTCAAATGCCCCCTGATAGACTTTCAGGCCGACCTGAAATCACGCATCAGCGATTTTTCCAAACGTTACGGCTACCATTTCGATCCGAGACGAAAGATCCTCTTATCACCCGTAAAAGCCATTCGACGAAAGAATATCACCGAATCAATCCTTCTTCTCTTGAAGCTCAACAGCCTGGAAGACCAGTATCAACTTCTGATAACCCTGGCGCCTGATTCCCCCGACGACCTCAAAGATTACCAGGCGATTGAACAGGTCGTTAAAAAATATAAACTCCCTGTAGTGATGGGGTTAGGGGCAGAACTTCTCCCCGGCGGTCACCAGCGGGTCATCAAAAATTCTCATGTAGAATCCTATGGCCTTATCGACCTGATGACCATCAGTCATGCCGTGGTGACCACCTCCGTTCAGGAAGGGTTTGGCTATGTCTTTCATGAGGCATGGTTGGCCGATAAGATGGTTATTGGGCGAAATATTGCTGATTTAACCTGTGATTTTAAAAAACAAGGCCTGAGTCTTGACCACCTCTATGACCACCTTCTCATCCCCGCTGAGTGGGTCAAAGGACAATGGGATGAGATTTGTCACGACTATTTTCTCAAATTAGACCAGTTGCGAAAGCTGTTCGGACGGCCAGAGATGGACATCCAAAGCACCATCAAATCGATTGATCAAATCAAAAGCTTTTACATCGATCACCAGGAGATATCCCACGACGACCCGTCCCGGGCAGGCGAAAAAATGATCGACTGGGCCGATCTTCCTATTGGAACCCGACTCCTTCTATTAGAACAACTTGCATCAAATGCTATCGGTAAATCCGAGGTGAATGATCAGATCCTGCCCATAAATCAAAAGATGAGAATGGTTGATAAGTGGTTTCCAGACGATGGGACGCCTATAATTCACCAGAACAAGCAAGTCGTCACAGCCAGTTACAATATGAGCACTATTGCCCGGCAATTATCGATGATCATTGATGCCGGGAGCGATTGGTTACGTGAATCCGGTGGCAGGAAAACGATAAGTAGTCATTTTGAGAAGAATCCAAAAGAAATATCAAATGATCCGGTAGTTCAAAGATCATTGGACATTAAAAAAATTCGCCTTCTTGTGTGAAATTTTTCGAATGGACCTGTGTTTTATGGCCATCAAGGAGCCTTGAGCATTATGGGTGATTTTTTCCAAAACGGCATAATTACCACGCTGCATGATTTTGGGACCGAAAACCTGGAGTCCATGGAAAACCGCCTGGCAGATATCCTCAAAAGACGCGATATTGCCCTGATATTGCCGATTATACCACGCGATTTGATGTCCCCGGCCTTTAACGGCATTGTGGCCGAAATTGCCCAGGTCCCCTATATTTCGGAAGTCGTTCTCAGCCTCGGGCAAACCGACTGCTTCGATGATTTCGTAGAGGCCCGACGTCGCCTGAGACCTTTAAAGCAACCTCATGCCGTGGTTTGGTCTTCTGGCCCGGGGATAAAAAAACTCTTTGATGAGCTGGCAGAGCATTATCTCGATGTGGGGCCCGATGGAAAGGGGCGGGGCGTCTGGACGGGGATTGGGTACGTCCTGAGCAATCGAAAACTGTGGGTTATCACCGTTCATGACTGTGATATCCGCAATTACACCCGAAAAATGCTTGCTCGACTTTGCTACCCCTGTGCGGTTCGTGGTATGGACTTTATGTTTACAAAAGCCTATTACATGCGAGTGACCGATCGAATTTACGGACGCGTCACACGATTGTTCGTGACACCACTTATCCGGGCCTTCCAAAAAACAGGTGGCGAGCATGAATTCCTCTCCTTCCTGCATAGTTTCCGATACCCCTTATCAGGCGAAATCAGCATGACACGCTCTTTGGCCCATGTCATGCGTATGCCTGGCGACTGGGGACTGGAAATCGGTACGCTCTCGGAAGTCTACCGTTGCAGTTCCCTGATGCGTGTCTGTCAGGTCGATATTGCCGATCGTTATGAGCATAAACACCAGGTGCTTATTCCAGGCGATCCCAAAACCGGGCTCTTGAAAATGGCCGTCGATATTGCCAAAGCCCTGCTCCAGACCCTGGCCTCACAGGGGTTCGTGTTTCCAACCTTCTTCTTCAAAACCTTGCAAGCGTCATATTTGCAAATGGCACGTGAAGCCATCGATCAGTATGCCGCCGATGCCCTTCTCAATGGCCTGCCCTATGATCGGCATAGTGAAGCCAAGGCCATCGAAAACTTTTCTGAGGCGATCGCTCTGGCCGCCGACCATTTTCAAACAGATCCGACTGATTTGCCGCGTATTCCTGCCTGGAATCGGGTTATGGCCGCGATCCCCGACTTTATGGAGCGACTCTCAGAAACCGTTATTCACGAAAATCGTAAGGCCGACCTGGTCATTATCGCCGAACGTCATCGGGAAGGATCTTCCCGATTCAAACCGGATGTCATGGCCCCAGGTCACCACGAACATGAGCCGGGAACAACATGAAACGGAGTAACCAGATTTTGATGATTGCGTCAAAAAACAATATGGGTGCCTGAAAACAGGGATGGGACACCGTCTCAACGCGTCAAAATACATATATGCGGGGGTTAAATTTGTATTATCCTTTATGATGATAAGGATTTATGTCTCTTATCACCCGGTCAGATAAGATCAATTTACAAGGCGGACGCTCGCATTATGTCTGTCTAAATTTCTGGGTCCTTCACAAAAACATTGACAACTCCTTTGGTTGCCTGTACATTATTTAGGCTCTGTCTCGCTTAGCAGAAGATCAAACAGGCCGTAAAAGACCGTGAATGAATAGTGAACCAGTAATACTATGTATGGAGAACAAGTATGCCAATTACCCAACACCTGGAACTAAACCGCTGGATCGACGAAATGGCCGACATGTGTCAGCCCGACAATATCGTCCTGATTGATGGCAGTGACGAACAAAAAGAAGCTCTCACGCAAGAATCAGTCGTGAGTGGTGAAGTCCTGCGGCTTAATGAAGAAAAACTACCAGGTTGTCTCTATCACCGGACCGCTCAGAATGATGTGGCTCGTGTAGAACACCTGACTTACATTTGCACGGAACTGAAAGATGATGCCGGCCCGAATAATAACTGGATGTCTCCCGCCGAAGGCTATCGCAAAGCCGGGGCGTTTTTTAAAGGCGCCATGAAAGGGCGTACCATGTACGTTATCCCCTTCTCAATGGGGCCTGTGGGCTCACCATTTAGCAAGGTTGGCGTTGAATTGACCGATAGCATCTATGTCGTGCTCAATATGTTGATTATGACTCGTGCCGGCCAGGATGTCTTGGACACGCTGGGTATTGGCGGTGATTTCACCAAATGCCTGCACAGTAAGGCCGATTTAAGCATTGAAAAACGCTTAATTCTTCATTTCCCGGAAGATAATGCCATCTGGTCCGTTGGGAGCGGCTATGGTGGCAATGTCCTGCTGGGTAAAAAATGTCTGGCGTTGCGTATCGCCAGTCACATGGCACACAAAGAAAACTGGCTGGCAGAACATATGCTGATCCTGGGGATCGAAAAGCCCAGTGGCCGTATTGATTACGTCGCCGCGGCCTTCCCAAGTGCTTGCGGTAAAACAAACCTCGCCATGCTTATCCCGCCGGAAGGACTCAAGATCAAGGGCTACCGTATCTGGACAGTCGGAGATGATATTGCCTGGATGCGAGTGGATACCGATGGTAAATTATGGGCTATCAACCCTGAAAACGGCTTTTTCGGGGTTGCACCAGGTACAAACACCAAATCCAACCCCAGTGCGGTGGAAACCGTTCAGAAGAATACTATTTTCACCAACGTACTGCTCAATCCTGATGGAACGGTCTGGTGGGAAGATGGCGATGGCGAGCCCGCCCCGGAAGGTGCCCTGGACTGGAAGGGCAATCCCTGGAAACCGGGCATGAAAGATCAAGATGGTAAGCCCATTCCAGGCGCGCACCCGAATAGTCGGTTTACCGCCCCAATTTCACAATGCCCATCGCATTCCTATCGCACGGACCATCATCACGGCGTGCAAATCTCGGCCATTATCTTCGGCGGACGTCGCGCCCATCTCGCCCCGCTGGTCTATCAGTCCCTGGGCTGGTCCCACGGTGTTTATATGGGGGCCACCATGGCCAGCGAACGAACCGCCGCTCAATATGGCAAACAAGGTGAAGTGCGGCGCGACCCGATGGCCATGTTGCCGTTCTGCGGTTACAACTTGGCCGATTATTTAGAGCACTGGCTCCGAATGGGGGTTCGGATGCGATGGCAGCCGAAAATCTTCCATGTCAACTGGTTCCGCCAGGATGAAGAGGGCAACTACCTCTGGCCGGGCTTTGGCGAAAATCTCCGGATCCTGGAATGGATACTGGGACGGTGCAATGGCGAACTGGAAGGCGTGAAAACGTCTATCGGGTTCATTCCAAAGCCAGAAGATATCGACATGACCGGCCTGGATATCCCAGAAAAAGATATGGAAAAACTCTTCAGTATTGACCCGGCCGCCTGGAAAGTCGAAATGAAAGATATTGAAGAATTCTTCAAGAAATTCGGCGACCGGTTGCCCGTATCGCTTTGGGCTGAACACGAGGCCCTCGGCAGACGACTGGAAGAGCTGGGAAGTGAACACGCATAAATTAACGCCAGCGTTGGCATTCGCCCGCCAATAGAATTAGTTTTTTATAACTGCTCGACGCGATTCGTTGAGCAGTTATTTTTTTACATGAAAGGCATTCAAGTGAGTGGGTTTAGGAATAAAACCGTTGATTAACCCTCTGAATTATGGTATCAAGTTGTTCATCAAGGCGCCTGCCCGTCCTAATCTGGCGCGTTGATATCCGTATTTAATCGACGTTTTGACCGGTCACTATGGGCCCCGGCGTCCTGTCCCGATAGCTCGGGATTTAAAACTCGTTTCCCGTGCCATAAAGGGCGATTTGGGATTCGTAAAATCACTTTTGAGCCAATCCTTCATGATATGGATACGGCGTATTCAAAAAGAGAACTATAAATAGTATGAAAAAAAACACGCTTAATTTCGCGGTCGATGCCGCATTGCTCACATTGATGTTGGTTTTAGTATTGACCGGTTTATTGATTTATTATGTACTGCCGCCATGCGGTAATTGTGCCGGTGCGAGTTGTCCGTCTGAATCCTCCTTGCCGTGTGCCGGAGCGAGTTGTCCGTCTGAATCCTCCTCGCCGTGTGCCGGATGTCCCGGCGAATCGTCGTCTTCATGCGGCAGTCCTGCTGGCGCGAGTTGCCCCGGTGGGGGAGTCGCTGCAGCGAAGGGCGAACCAACGCTATGGGGGTTTAACCGGCACGACTATGGTGATGCTCACTTTATGATCGCCCTGGCCGTACTGGCCCTCACACTTTTACATGCCATTTTGCATTGGTCATGGATATGTGCAACCCTGGGCACTCTGCTGAACGTCAAAGCCGACAAATCCGGCCGGAACAGTCTGTACGGGATCATACTGCTGCTCCTATTGATCGCACTGATAGTCGGGGCCATTTGCTGGCTTAAAACTCAGGTTCAATTTTGAAAACAATCGTGACTGACGGGACCCTTCAAAGTATTATGAATCCAAAAAGAACAACACATAAAAAACCGCCCCTGCAACTTCAGGTGACTTCACTTTGGGAATACCCTTCCCAGCATTATGGCGACTCGCTCCAGGGCGACCCGGACTACCGGGGGGCGACGCCCAGTTATATTATCTGGAATCTGCTCCAACGCTATACCCAGAAAAAAGACCTGGTCGTCGATCCGATGTGCGGCAGCGGCACCACCCTGGATGTCGCCCGTGACTTAAGCCGGCGGGCACTGGGCTATGACCTGAACCCTGCGCGTAAGGATATTTTTAATGTCGATGCGCGGAAGCTGCCCCTTGAAGATGGGAAGGCGGACTTTGTTTTTATCGACCCGCCTTATTCCACTCATATTGACTATAGCGACGACCCGCGGTGTATTGGAAAACTTCATGCCAGCGGCACGGAATATTATGCTTCGATGCGAGAGGTGATCGGGGAGATTGACCGCATTTTGAAGCCCGGTAAGTTTATGGGGCTCTACGTGAGTGACTCCCATGAAAAGGGCAAAGGGTTCTTCCCCATCGGCTTTGACCTTTTCGCCATCTTACGAGAGTTCTTTGAACCGGTGGACATCATCGCGGTCGTGCGTCACAATAAAACCCTCGAAATGGGCAACTACAGAAAGGCCGCCGATGAAGGGAATTTCTTCCTGCGAGGGTTCAACTATCTCTTTATCATGCAGAAGCCTGAAAAGAAGAACCAGCGCAAACGGCCTGCAGAAAAACAATCCCGACCGCCGCAAACGCCAAAGCCCATCGCCCGACCAACGCGTGTCCCCAAAAAACATAAAAGAGTTTTGCGACGACCGTGATGTCATTTAGAGGGCGCGATCAAAATGAGCTTCTTATTGTTCGTGATAATTGTTAGGGCCATTTGCACCGTTAAATGAAGATGCCATGCCATACTTTTACTTTGTCATTAATAATGTATTCACTTTTCTTATCGCCAGCCGTGTTTCCGACCTGGTGATAGGGAAAAATAATAAAAAGTTAAACCTGCTGACATTTTTCTCTCTCTATCCCATTATTATTGCCTTAACCCTGTTGTTTTTGTCGCCATTTTCTTGGATATCCCCTGGGAATGTTTCACTGTTTTTATCCATCCTACTGGCTGTTTTATATTTTTTGAATAGAAAAAAAAACGGCCCCGGCGTTCTCTTGCGGCAGGGGGAGGATTTCTCTTATAAGGCGGCCTCTCTTGTCGCGATCGCCTCGTTCGGTTTTGCGTTATTCTTTGGCCTGTACCTGATCAAAGGAACCACTTATGGCCCGGACGGGCTTTCGTATCATTCGACCATTGCGGCTCAGTGGCTAAAAGGCGGGAGTCTTACACTGACCTCCCTGACCCCCTGGGCGTATTATCCTTGCAATACTGAAATTCTTTCGCTGTGGCACATGCTGCCCTTTCATAGTGATGCGATGGTGGGTCTGTTAGGTTATTTCTGGTTATTTTTTGGCTTATTTCTTTTTATTTTCTTAGCGTCCGTCCAGCGGGTGTCCACTTTCGGCATTTTATTGTGGGCCAGTGTCTACCTGTTGACCCCGACCATTCAGAAATATTTTAAGGCCTTTTCGCCAACCGATATGGTCGGGGCACTGTCTTTATTGGCCGCATTTATTTTTGCATGGTCTCCCTATAAATGGAATGATCGGAGCCTCGCATTCAAATGTTCCTGCCTGGCCGGTTTGATGGCAGGGCTGGCGGTTGGTTGCCGAATAACAAACGCTTCGGCGTGCGTGGTTCTATGCGTCTATATCATCTATCTCGCCCGAAAATATTCTCAAAGCTGGATTAAAAATGTGGCCCTGTTTTCGGCCAGTGCGTTTTTACTCGGCGGGTTCTGGTACGTTCGTAATCTTCTTATCACTGGGAATCCTTTTTACCCCGCGGCGTTAGGTCCATTTGACGGCCCGCTGGATGCGGAATATTTTGAACGTACGAAGCTGATCACATGGATCATCCAGCATCCCACAGATATGCAGCAGTGGAAATATATTATCTGGGAACATATCAATTGGCCGGTTTCACTATTTCTGGTTTGTGCTTACGGCTATCTCTGCGGCGGTTATCACCTGTTAACCTATAAAAAAACCAAAGATTGCCACTGGTGCTGTTTGAGTCGGGCCTTGTTTATCTGCGGTGTTCTGCTTTTATTACTCTATCCTCTAACGCCTTTTTCAGGAACCTCTTTCGATGTCTCCGCGCCCTTAAATGTCAATATACGTTACATGCTCCTGCCTTATCTGATCGGCCTTGTTTTGTCGTTGAATGGCGGCTTTTCAAAACAGGCTCATCGCAGGTATCTCTGGATGACCTTTCTTGTCCTGGCCTTACTGTTTCGATGGTTCCGCCCGGAAAAAATTCTGTTCACCGTCATTGTCCTGTCGATACTGGTCGGCCTGTCATTTTTGATTCGACGCTTAAAGATATCCGGTAAACGTGAGGCGGTTTTAGTTTATATTAAAAAAATAGTCGTGCCGGTATTTTTTGCCGGGTTGGCCATTTGTTATTCACATCAGAAAAACGCAACGGATGAAAGGCTGTTTCAACGGTATCCGGTTTGCCGGGAATTAGAGTCGCTTCCAAAGGGGGCAAAGATCGTATGGTTCGGTGGGGGCAAGGCGTCCTACGAATCGTTCCCCTTTTATGGCAGAAATATTCAACATCACATTGCCCGGGTAGGCCGTGACGGTGCGCCCATGATCATGCCGCATGTTTCCGGGCCAGGGGTGCCGAATGTATATTTTGAAAATATCATAAACAGGAAGCTCAAACCATCGCCCCCCGTACCCCGCGTTGAAAATGTTGTGGGCAACCTGGTCAACGCTGAAGTCGACTATGTCGTTATCCGAAAGGATGAGGACTACTGGCCATCGCAGAAAAAACACATTGAGCGATCCATTATATTTAAGCGCATTTATGAAAGTGACGATGGACTGATATTTATGAATCTGGCGAACAGGTCCGGTGACTGGTAGTTGTCGATAAATATAGTGTGTCAACAGCCGCAGCCTCTCTGTTCAAGGCCACCGCCTGGCCGTGCTCTTTGCAGGGCTTTGCGACCGGTGCCATATAGCCGCCAGCGTCATATCCTCACTTGCTCCCAATGCAGAACAGATGGTGGTTCGTCCGGATCAGGAGGCGGTTGGCAATGGCGATCGGTGATGCGATAATGCCATCGGTCATGTCGATTTCTGATACGATCTCAAATTTATCGGATAATTTCAGGACGAAAACGATCCCATCTTCGCGCATGGCGTAGAGGTGACCGTCTGCGATGAGCGGCGAGGCGTAGAAGTTCGCCTTGCCTTTGCCTTTGGGGAAGGTGCCGCTCCAGAAGCTTTTTCCGGTCAAGGGGTCAATGCAGTCGATACTACCCCGGTCGCCGATGACATAGACCCGCCCTTTGTATTGGGCCGGCGTTGGGATAAAGGGGCCGATATCGGTGCGTTTCCATAACCGGTGTGTTTGGGTTACATCGCCGCTGCCGCCCAGTTTGATCCCGTGGAGACGAGGCAGCCCGCGGTCATTTCGCCCGCAGGGGACCACTGCGGTGGTTCCACAAATGACAGGCGAGGCCACCGACGGCCAGTATTTTTCATCGTCTGGGTTAAAATGACCGCACGAGAAGATGACGCTGCCATCGGCCGCATCGTGGGCGGTCAGATGCTGGCCGCCCCATA
>JAIPFO010000086.1 GCA_021736565.1 Phycisphaerae bacterium
CTTAAATTCTGCCGAATGATTCGTTCGTGCTTTCTTCATAATCTGTCTCCTGATTGTCATAAGTCCTGTATATAGTAACATTTATCAGAAAACAAATCCACCTTAGTTATGCGCCCAGTTTTTGGGGAGTATTATAGAGGACGCAAACTGTAGTATAATATTCATTGAAATTTATAAGCTATTATTGGCATTTGTGTCATTGTTGACGCAGTGGTCCATCTACCCTTTTGGAATTTTGTCCAAAAGGGTTTTTTTATAGTCAGCGTTCTGGATAGTTATAAAACATACACATTCCTTGGATGTTCTGGGCAGCCATGTATGAAATAGTGCATTTTTCGGGCCTTCCAGATTATTAATTTCATATTATTGTTAAAAAACTTTGCTTATTATTTACATAAATGCTTTTAATATAGACATTTATGTTTTATATTTCTTTTGTCCCACCCAAAATCTTCACTAAAGAAATTCGGACCTTATGGACGATATGTCATTTGGCTTTACGCTGAATCACGCGTTACAGAGGAATGTAGCGACTTTTTTTTGAGATGGCATATGATGCCGGCATTTTATAAAGGGATTTTTTAACCTCATATGGGGTGGCCTAAAAAAAATAATAAATATTTCCTTAGCTAAGTGATTCAAAAGGCCGATAAATAAGTGGAGAAAGAGAAAACCAAGCGTTAAGTTAGATATTGGACCGATTCGACCAAGATAGGAGTCGGCTTATGCAAGCAATCACCCTTGGGGCAAACAAGCCAGGACAGGATGTCCGGCATTACAGGGACCAGCAGATGGACGTATCACCAACATGCCGGGGGCAGGTATATGTTGAGTGTGAAAATGAGGGAACCACGATTGGTTTCTTTCGAAGGTTGGGCACATTGAAATCATATAGCAAAATATTAGTTATCATCATATCGGGCATGTTTTTTCTTACTTCAGGGTGCCAGAAGCCAGTCGAGACGGTTTCTAAGGCCCATTCGTCATCGGTGGAGATGGGTCTTTATGCGGATCTGGGTAGTTATGACCCGGTTCGTTTTAATGCGACGCCGTTTTCATCTTTGAGTCAGCACAGTTATTGCGAAGAAGGTGGTGATTTTGACCCTGATATTACTCAGGATGGGAAATGGATCGTGTTTAGTTCATTACGGCACGCTCCGAATCCTGATTTGTATATAAAACAGGTAAACGGTCGGACCGCGACTCGATTGACCAGTGACCCTGCCAGTGAGATCCAGCCCTGTTTTTCGCCTGGTGGTGACAAAGTGGCCTTTACCAGTAATCGCTCGGGTAGCTGGGATATCTGGGTGGTGGGTGTTGATGGCAGCAATCCGACCCGTCTTACCAGTGGTATTAGTAACGATATTCACCCTTCATGGTCTCCCGATAGCAAGCAGCTTGTCTATTGTTCGTATGGGCCACGATCAAGTCAATGGGAGCTCTGGCTGGTCGATGTGACTAATCCGGGGACCAAGAAGATGGTGGGCTACGGCCTCTACCCGGAATGGTCGCCCAGTAAGACCAGTAATAAAATAGCATTTCAGCTTCCACGATACCGAGGCAGCCAATGGTTTAGTATCTGGACGGTGGATATTGTCAATGGTGAAGCCAAATATCCCACGGAGATCATCAGTAATGTCAGTTATGCCTGTATCAGTCCCACCTGGGCCCCTGATGGCAAGTCCATAGCATACTGTACCGTAGGGAAAGATGTTTATGAAAAAACAGACCCCACCGCGACGAAGGTTTCGGGAGAAGATATCTGGATGATTGGTCTGGATGGTCGTAATAACCATCGTTTGACCGCCAGTGACGCGTCGGACTATAGTCCGACCTGGTCGTCGGACGGCCGGGTTTATTTTTGCTCTGACCGTCAATATATAGACAATATCTGGTCTGCCAAGCCGCAGGGGATTGATTATGAAACTGAAACACCGGTGGAGTTGAGTCAACATCCTCAATCGGGCATCGTTGCTAATTAGGGCGTCCGGGTCATTATTGTTGTTGAATGGCATTTTCAGTATTTTAAAAATGGATATGCGATAATAAAACCGATTTTTGACGTGGGCATTACAATTATAAAAAAAACGTTTTAGGGAAGCCAGTTGATCGCTGGCGCGGCCCAGGGAAGGGCTGAGAATAATATTATAGCCGGAGGCTTAGAAAAGTGAATAGAGAATGGATCTGTTTGGAACGTTGTGGCAAATCGCTTTGGAAGACGGTATTGCTTACTGTGACTTTCGCGTTATTAACCATATTGGTTGGGGCGGGTTGTACATCCGGGTCATCGGATAAATGGCTTTTTCGCAATCCTTATTTTCCGGAGAAATGGACACTGGCCGTCGTACCATTTACGAATCTTTCCGGATCGGACGCACTGGATACAGATGCCGTTACCGACGAGTTTTATACCGAACTGCAGCAAATCGGAGACGATAGTGGCATACAGGTTATCCCCTATAATCGGGTTCTGTCCGCCATGCACCGATTGCAGATCGAGAAACTCAATGAGTCTGATGTCACCGCCCTGGCCGAAACTTTAGGGGTAGACGCAATCATCGTTGGGACGATTAGTCGCTATGATCCATATCCCCCCCCCTTAGTGGGCATGATCGTGCAGTTATATGATCGAAAGGATTTCAGGGCGCTACCCTCTGCCGATCATATCAATCCGGGAGACCTGGCGCGTCAGGGCAAGTCGCTTGACCTTCGCTCGTCACCGGACCTGAAGCCGACCACTATGGTTATCCGGATAATGGATGCAGGCGATAATGATGTGATTGAGCGAATTAAGCAGTATGCCCGGGAGAAAGGTGCAATGAAATCACCCTCAGGCTGGGAAACCTATAAGACCAGTCGTAACTACTTGAAATTTGTTTCTCATGAAGTTATTGGTGAACTGCTGGCCCTTCAGAAGACAAAATTGTGATGCACGCATTTATTGTGGCGAGCAATTGGACAGATTGATTTATGACACTGATTTAATATTAAGGGAACTTGTAACTCTTTTGCGTAACAAGGCGATTACGCAGCGAAAGGTATCCTTGGGATACCCGGGCAATTAAGGAGTAATTATTATTATGCCGGAGAAAAAATTTCAAAACTCGCTTCCAGTGGTCCCCACGGGAAGGCACAAGGAATTGTCTTTAAATAAAGATAATGAGCTCTTCGTTTTTCGTTACAATAAGGGAAGCGAGGAAAATGTGCTAGACGCATTTATCGACATGGCCAATACCCATGAGAATAACTTTGACTGGTTCGATGCGGCGGTTTTGAGTTTTCAACTCAGTAAGAATCTGGTTGAAGAAGCCGATAAGTTGCTTTGTGACGAGAGTAAGGCTTTTCGAGAAGATCTCGCTGAATCTCAGGATAATATCCCTTGGAAAATACCATGAAAAACAAGGCTAAAAGATATTAAAAAAGGCCTTTATTGGCGTGAGAACATTTATCGCGTTGATAGGGTGAATTAGTTGAAACGAATACCTTTTAATCCTCGCATTAGGAAATTCGAAATGTAGCTCAGAAAAAAATTCTGACTGAAGGAATCCCAAAAATATAGTCTTCTGATAATCCATTGTGACCCCTATGGCCATCAGATTCTGTTGCTGATTCGGAATTGACCGAGCAGTGGTGTTCCATTTCGATGGGTAGTAACTATTGGACTTTCGCCGTGAGAACACGATAGCTATGCAAGATAATAAACTTATCCAGGAATTTATAGAATATTTAAATTATGAAAAGCACTTTTCATCGCATACCGTGAAGTGTTATTCAGCAGACCTGAGGCAATTTGTTGGTTTCCTAGTAACCGCTCGGGCTGGAAGTGATCCGGAGGTTTCTCCAAATGCTGACAGTTCTGTTTCCGCTGAAGCCGTTGCTTACGGGAATAGTCATGCTGAATCAGTAGCCACCGCAATTGCAACAGATACCCAAAACAGCGATGAAATGCTTCTGGATGTCGACGTGAATACACTTCGGTCATTTCTGTCGCATTTGAATGAATTGAACTATTCGAAGACGACTTCGGCACGGAAGCTGGCCACGTTGCGGAGTTTTTATAAATTCCTGGTACGTCGTGGCCACGTTGCGAGCAGTCCGGTGGTCTCAATTCGGACACCAAGGCAAGAAAAGCGATTACCGCGATGTCTTGAACCTGAGCAGATCAGTACGCTGTTGAATTGTCCGGAGACCGACAATCTTCTGGGGTCACGTGATCGGGCTATTCTGGAGACGCTCTACAGCAGTGGTCTGCGGGTTAGCGAACTGGTCGGATTAGACCTCCGGGACGTGGATTTTTTGGGGGAGGGTTTGCACCTCAGAGGCAAAGGTAAGAAGGAGCGGCTCTCGCCGATTGGTTCTTCGGCCCTGCAATCCATACAGCGATACCTGACCCATCGGGACGCGGACCTGCGTAAGGAAAAATTTGATCCCAATGCGTTATTCATTAACAAGCACGGCCAACGGTTAAGTACCCGTTCTGTTCGTCGGAAGTTGGATAAATATTTGCGGCAGGCGGGGTTGGACCCGCGTATCAGTCCTCATACGTTGCGGCATAGTTTTGCGACGCATATGCTGAACAATGGTGCGGACCTTCGAGTCGTCCAGGAACTTCTGGGTCATCGATCGCTGAGTACCACCCAAATTTATACACACTTGACCACAAATAAGATGAAAAAGGTCTATGAGGAGTCCCACCCCCGGGCCCAGGAGGACTATCATCCGGAAGGATGGAACCGGTCGTAACTGACACCTTCGCCCTACGGCTTTGAACTCGTTTTCCGTATCAAAAGTTTGATTTTCGATACGAACGTTTCCTTTTTGACGTGGGCGGCATAGTCGAACCTGCCCTGATAATATTTATCATTATAAAAAAACCAATGCCAGAAGTCGCTTTTTTGGATAAATGTGACTTTTGGCATTTTTAGTGGTGTTTTTCAGGGGGGTGACTTTCTCGCTTATATTTACGATAAATCCTTTTTTAGCAAGGCTTTATTGCGGTCCATGACGAAAGGGCACTTTCGTATACAACCCTGAAGAAAGTACAAACAAACCGCCCTGCATTCTGGCCGTCCTGCGATTTAACTCCTAGAATCTGTCGCAGGTTAAAAAGTACGAAAGTACTTCCGGGCTAATTATAAATGAAAAAAATGATAATTAGAATTTACTTGTTATTTTGATGAGTATACTCTATTAATAGTTGAAGTAAGTTCTCTCCCTTCTGGAGTGGGGCAAATAAATACTGCAATCAACTTAACGTATATAGCGGATTACTTATGGAAGCAGATTCTTGTTCATCACAACGTTATGCAGGACAGCAAAGTATGTCCAAAAGTATCCTGATGTTAAAAGGTAAGTCTGGTTCGATCGATGACCACTGGCTGGCACTCCTGAAACCTCATTTCAATGTGACCATTCTGGATACGAGTGAGCATATTCATGCCTCATTTAACCCGGATGATTTTGGCGCCATTTTAATATCCCCCGACGGTTTTCTGAAACTCCAGAAAAATTCAAATCACAAACAGGCCGTTGATATTCTCAATAACATTGATGAAGGGGTCTGTATCGCCAATCAAGATGGCATGGTTCTCTGGGCCAACCGAAAAATGGATGATTTTTTCGACCTGGTCAAAGATGCGGTCTCTGAACGCAGTCAGAAGGCCTTTGGCTACTTTACCCGGAAATTCAAGACTCACCCGTCATCCGGGCCTCCTGTCGGCAAAAACGGTCTGTTTGATGATAAAAACTTACGTCCAAGAAAATATTCATATACAGACGAAGAGACGAATCGCTATTTTGAGATCATCATTACGCCGATGTTTGATGCCGAAGGGCATTTTATCCAGGTTGCCACGGTTGTACGCGAGGCCACTTCCAGTCGAAGGCTTCAGCAGCGAATTGATGCGATAGACAAGGCCGGTAGTGAGCTGGTGCGACTGGAGGCGGAAAATTTTAATACGCTGACGGTTGAGAAGCGTATCCAGCTATTACAGGATAAAATTATCCGCTATGCCACCCGCCTGCTCCATTTCGATAGATTCGTGGTCCGTCTCCTGCATCGTAAAACCAACCAGCTTGAAGTTTTATTCGGTGTGGACCTTCCAGGGGATATGGACGCGGAGGTATTTGTCGGTATTGAAAACAACGGCATAACGGGGTATGTTGCGGCCACCGGGAGGAGCTACATTTGCAATGATCCGTCCAGTGACCCTCATTATATCCCTGGTATGGATGGGGCCTGTTCCACCCTGACTGTTCCTTTAAGACTGCACGATAAAATCATAGGGACGATTAACGTTGAAAGCCAAAAGAGGAGTGCTTTTAGTGAAGAAGACCGTCAAATGGCAGAAATATTTGGTCGTTATATCGCTATAGCGGTCAATATTCTCGATTTAATGGTCGTTGAGCGTCATCATACAACCGGACAGGCCGCCAACGATCTAAACCGTCAGATATCCGACCCATTGAGCAATATCATAAATGACGTCTCGACCCTTCTGGAAGATTATATTGGCCACGATGATATTCGCCATCGGCTCCAGGCGGTTATCAGTAATGCCGATTCAATAAAAAATGCAATGAAAGACGTAAAGGAAGGCCCAAAGGGTATTTGTGACATTCGAAGCCATGGCGCGGTTAATGTCAAGCCAGGATTTGTGGATAAACGTTTGCTGATCGTTGATGACGAAGAATTCATTCGTCAAACCATCGCCGATGTCGTACGGGACTACGGTTGTATCGCTGACATTGCACGGGATGGTCGAGAAGCGATATCGCTTATTGGGCAAAAAAGATATGATCTGGTCATTTCAGATATAAAAATGCCCTATGCCACGGGGTATGAGGTCTTTTTGGCTACCAGGAAAATGGATGAATCGATCCCGGTTATCTTGATGACTGCTTTTGGTTATGACCCCGACCATTCGATAGTACGGGCCAACCGTGAAGGGTTAAACGCTGTGTTGTCCAAACCATTCAAGGTGGACCAGTTGATTCACGAAATTCAAAAGGCCTTAAAGGTTGAGTGACCGGGGATGGAAATCTGATAGTTATGTTTCAATATATTTCACAAACTGCTAAGGATGTTTTAAAGCTGGCACAGGGCATGGCGATTGAGTCAGGTCAGGAATTTGTTACGCCGGAGCATATACTCATGGCCATTCTCTCACACGGTTTGGGGATTGGGGCCCAAACGTTGCAATATTATTCGATAACCCTTCCGGCAGTACAGGACCAGATCCGGCAACAGTCAGCAAACCGTCGGGTTAAGACCTGGGTAATGGGCCTACCGGATGGCTCTCCTAATTTCAGTCCTATTATTGCCAATGCATTTGAAGAGGCAGAGAAATTCAAAGATCCTAAAGTTGGTACTGAGTATCTTCTCTTGGGTATTCTCAAGGAGAAGAATTGTCTTGCTGAAAAGGCCCTGACGAATATGGGGGTTACAATTAACGGATTTAGAGAGAAAGTCTCAGCGATGCAGGGCCGTCCAAAATTTAAAGTTTCGTATTAGCGTTTTTTTTCGGTTTTTCAGCGTGTTATTTTATTTTACTCCGCGCTTAAAAAAAATCATAAGTTATTGTAAAAAAAAGACCTATGTTTTTTATTTTTCAGAAAGCGTCCTCATGAAAGCCCTGGTGGTCATTGAATTTGGAGATCGGTAATTATTTGGCATCAGGCAGGGGGGTACTATATTGTCCTGGAAAATTTGTGTAAAAAAGACTCTATTTTCTAATATTTTCTTGAAAGCGTCGCGTTTCAAAGCGTTTTTAGTAATTTCACTGGAAATAAGATTAGAAATTTGTTAGACTCATGAAGTATTGTAGAGATACTGCATAATAAGAAGTACCCGCTAGTTGACCACACAAGCTGACCTGCTAACACAAAAGATGAACCACCGCGTGACTGCGTGACCGGCAAGAGAATCGCTTGCACGATGCTGTGACGTTAAAAAAACCTTATATCGCACAGGATAAATAACTATGGGCAAAACTGCCAAAATTGCATGGGGAATTGATATAGGAAACTGCGCTTTAAAAGCCATGAAGGTGGCGGTTTCTGGTGACGAGATCGAATTGCTGGACTTTGCGGTGATCGACCACGCCAAAATTCTATCTCAACCGGATATAACCGCGGAGGAGCGAAAAGAACTTATTGCCAAGGCCCTGGATTCTTTTTTAGATCATCATGACATTGGTAAATGCAAAATTGTCGTTTCTGTTCCGGGCCAGAGCAGTTTTGCGCGTTTTGTTAAATTACCGCCCGTCGAAGCCAAGCGGATTCCGGAGTTGGTCCGTTACGAAGCGATTCAGCAAATTCCATTTGATATTGATGACGTGGAGTGGGATTGGCAGATATTCCAGGAGCAGGATTCTCCGGAATTGGAAGTGGGGATATTTGCGATACGAAACGACCTGGTGAATAAAGCCCTTCAGCCATTTGCTGATGCCAAGACGATGATCCATATGGTTCAAATGGCGCCGATGGCCTTATTTAATTTTCTCCGATACGATCAAAAGGAATTGCAGGAAACCGCCGGTTCGGAGGCGATCATTACCCTTGATATTGGTGCTGAAAACACGGATTTGGTGATTGCCGATGGTATTCGTGTCTGGCAGCGAAGTATTCCTATCGGCGGCAATCAGTTTACCGCGGCGGTCAAAAAAGCGTTCAAGCTGAGTTTTACGAAGGCCGAGACGATCAAGCGATCGGCCAATACCAGCAAATATGCGCGGCAGATATTCCAGGCGATGCGTCCGGTCTTTGCCGATCTGGCCGCTGAGATACAGCGGTCTCTGGGGTTTTACAGTAGTAGTAATCGCAATGTACAATACCGCGAGGTGATTGCCATGGGAAGTGCCATGAAGCTTCCCGGGTTAATCAAATTCTTGCAACAGAGCCTTTCGCTACCGGTCAAACGGCTGGGTAATTTTGAATCTCTTGAGCTGTCACCGGAGATCTCGGTAGCCGATTTCACCGCTCATCTTCCTTCCCTGAGTGTTGCCTATGGCCTGGCGATCCAGGGGGTCGGTCAGGGTGTTATTTCCAGCAACCTGCTGCCTCGCGAAATTGTTCGTCAAACTCAATGGAAACGGAAAAAGATCATGGTTCTTGCCGCTTGTGCGGCATTTGTACTGGCGGGCGGGTTGTCCTTTTTATCGGCGCTTTCGGACCAGAGTGCTGTGACTGATGCCGGCCCTGACCTTGCTCAAGTCAAAGCGGACAGCGGGAAGATAAGAGCCCAAAGAAGTCAAAAGTCGAAACTTGAAGACCTCGTTAAGGATTATATAAAAAAACGTGATGACGTGATGACCTATTACCGCTCACGTGATATTCCGCTCTCACTTTTCCAGGCGGTTCATGAATGTGTGCCGAATCTCATCAATAATCCTTCAATGAGCCAACTCTATACGGATTATAACAACGGTGATAGTAAAGGGGTCGTCAGGATCCCTCGCAGTGACCGTGAGCAGGTTTTCATTACCAGTCTGGATTTAATTTACACCGATGACCTCAATAAAAGTTTTGATCAGATCATTCAAGAAAATGAGGCGATCAGTGGAGCAAGCCGAAAGCCCCAAGGCGGGGGTGGCGGGATGATGGGGCCCGGGATGATGGGGCCCGGGATGATGGGCCCGGGGATGATGGGCCCGGGAATGATGGGCCCAGGGATGATGGGCCCGGGGATGATGGGCCCAGGGATGATGGGGCCAGGGATGATGGGCCCGGGGATGATGGGCCCGGGGATGGGCCCGGGGATGATGGGCCCGGGTTCGGGCGGTGGTGCTCCAGCGACCACGGCACCGGCTGCAAATAAAAAGACGCCGGGATTTGTCGTAATGTTAGCGGGTTATACACCTCACAAAGCCGGGCTTGGTTTTCTGAACCCACCCGAAGAAAAAGTGGGTTTAACCCGGGCCAAATGGGGTCTCTACAATCGTTTGCGTTACCTGGGTAAAACCGCCGGGCAGATCTATCAGGAGAAAGACGCTAAGGCGAAAAAAAATAAGCAGCCGCCGCCTAAATTTACAAAGCCCCAAGCGGGAATTGAGGAGGATATTCAGGTTAAAGGAGATGCGATCGCCAAGGGGCTTCCTTTTGAGACCTATATTGGCGAGGGGGACTTGAAGCTCTTTTTTGACGATACACGAAATGGGCCGGTATCCACACGCGGTATGGATCCAGAACAACCGCTTCACCTGGGCGTCTACCGTAAGGAGGAGGCCCCCAAGCCTGTCCCCGGACGCGGTGGTGCCTATGGTATGATGGGTGGCGTTGGCGGGGGCGGCGTGAACCGCGCGACGGTGCAAGACTTACCGGAGCTTCTGGATTCTTTTACGATGGAAACCATGAGTGAGTGTTATGTGAAAGATGAGAATGGTGGCGTGAAATTTGAGGGTGGCAAACCTCTTGTCCAGCAGCATGACTCGTGGTTTCGAGTGAACTTCAAAGTGAAAATGAAAAAGTAATTGTCAGCAGGATAATTGCGTTAAACAAGATTCCCGCCTTAAAAGTGGAAATTATATTTCAAAGCCTCTTTTAAACAAGCGGGAAATGAGCTTCAAAAATACTGATGACGCTGGCGTCAAACAAGGCCTTCATTTATGAAAAATATACTTGAGATACTAAAGAAGAACGTTTTCTGGATTCTATGCGGCGTGGTTTTCCTGGTGAGCATGGGGCTGTTTGTTTCGGCCATGCTGAACGCGTCGGAAAACCAGAAGAAATTTGACGAGATAAAAAAACAATATGATGAGGCTCAGCGACTGGAGGGGGAAGTTGTTTCCAATATCGAGCTTCAGCTTCTTGAGTCCAATGCAAATAAGGCCAGTATGGACTATAAGGCCGCCATGGCCCTTGCGATGAAAACATCCAGCCGTCCTTTATTGCATGAAAGAGTTTTTCCGTCAGCTCCCCCGGCGTCCAGTGCATTATACTATCAGGAATTTGCACAGTCTTATTGTGACTCTATAAAAGAGATGATGCTTTTTCTAAATGGTGGTGACCGTCCCAGCTCCCAGGAAGAAATGAAGAAACAGGAAGAGTACACGAAAAATGCCAGTACGACCGGGCGTGGCGCAGGGGGGGGGTATGACATGGGCATGGGTGGCATGATGCCGGGCATG
>JAIPFO010000087.1 GCA_021736565.1 Phycisphaerae bacterium
GTCAACGGCAGCGGCAGATACCCATACCCGAACAGTTCACCGCAGGTCCCCTGTTTGAGATTCAGGCCATCCGGGGGCCAGAGCACCCAGGGGCTTAGTTGGGCGATACCATACTTGCCTTTCGGGTTATTCCAGTTTCGTCCCTGGCCGGCGCCGGGCCCGTTGGCCCATCCGCGAAAATTGAGCTCGACCCCGCCCATAATAAATTTCGGTGTTTCGGTCGGATACTCCGTGTCGCGCCACCAGCCAAGGCCACCTTCAATATCCGAATACAGTTTGACATCCGCAGGGACGGGCTTGTCATTCTGAGCAAACATCCAGGTGCCAAACAGCCCCGATTGAAAACTATGGCCGGGATATTCCTTCATTAAAGGCCAGGCCGCCGCATACATCGAGAACCCCGCGTTGTAGGACTCATCAACGCGATCTTTACCGACAGAGGTGTATCCGAAGACATTTCCTTTTTGGATCGTAATGCTTTGGGCTTTCATCGATATCAGTCCCTCGGCAAAGGCCTTGCCGATCAGCGCCATGGTCTTTCCGCAGCCCAGGTAATGGTAGCCTGCATTTGAAGCCCCTCGCTTTATTATCGCCAATTCTTTGTCTGTGGGCGACTGGCCTTCGATCTTCTTCAGTTCGGCGGCCAACTTCGCGGCGGTCCATTCGCCGTTTTTCGCCTTCTTCTTCAATTGGTTGACCTGTCCATTGTAGTGGTCCCTTTTGACCATGGCCCGATCGATCGGCATATCCCAGAACGGCGCGGTACGGACGGCCAGTACATTGCCTTTAAACTCGTCAAGCTCCGCCGGGGCCGCCATCGCCTCACGCAAATTCCCATGAATGGCCCGATAGCGTTCATCCACGTTTTCGATCGGCCCGTTTACGCCTATCACGCCAATGACAAACGGCATCCCGGGTGTCTTGAGATCCTTGCGAACATCGCGTATAAACTTAGCCATCAATTCGCTGTACAGGTCATAGCCGCCCTTCTTGTCGCGGTTGGGATAAACGCCGCGGTTCACCAGGTCGTTCCAGCCCTGGAACCAGGCAAACCCGGCGATCTCATAGCCGGCCTGCTCATCGTAAACCGGGCAGACCCGTTTGATATCCTTCAAAACATGGTTGACATGGTCCATCATCAGCCGGTAGTAATGTCCGCTCTGCTGTTTTCGCTTGGCCTGCTCGGCGTTCACATCGCCGCCGCGTTTCTTGATATTGGCCATATCCGTCTCGCTCAGTTCGAAGGGCCCTGCTGAAGGCGGGCGAAAGTCTGTATGCAGCGACTTGCCGCCCCAGGCGGTCTTGATGATCAGGATCGGGCCGTCGCAGGCCTTTTCCATGGTGATCCCGAAGGTAAATTCCGGGCCGATCTTACCGCCGTTTTCCTTTGGATTCCTCCGCGAACCATAACCGGCGGTCAGCTTGCCGAACCCCTCACCGGAATTGCCTCCGCTGCCGGTGAGATATGATATCCAGACTCTTTCACATATCTTTGGCTTGCCGTCGGGGCCGCGCATCTCTTTGAGCAGAGGGGCGGTTTTCGGGTCATCGCCGATATAGTCAAAGGTCTCGATCTTTGCGTGGCCTTCCATATTCGACTGGCCGGCAAGGATGAAGATCTTGAGCTTCTTCTTCTCGATGGTCTCGGCGGCACCGGCGACAGAAACACAGATCGCCATTACGGCCAAAATGCATAGCATACTGCTAATTCGTTTATTAAACATGTGTGCTTTCTCCATATAAGGGGTTGATATAAATAAAAAACAGATATTCACGGGCATTTTCTAGTATCGGGCAACACACCCAACACCAATTAATCTTACTACCTGGCAGGCACATTATTGATCGTTAATGAGTGTGGCGGCAAATTAGCGGCACTTTTTTTGAAGTTCATTTTTATTTTCTTTGGCACCACGTTAATATTCTTACGCCCTTTTGGCAGAATGACTTCCGCCTTTTCGGCGTTGACGGTCAGCTCTACGATTTCGCCCTTTCTGACCCAGGCGACTTCGATGCGGCCGTTTGGCGAATCAAATGACCCTTTGGCCCATTGGAGATCGTCGGGGATAAACGGATCAATGAGAACCTTTTGGTAGCCGGTGCTGCCGGGAGCCTGTCGGATGCCCAGCAGGTATTTTTGGAACCATTCCTGGATGTGACCAAACATACAGTGGTTGAGCGACGACCCCGGCCGATCCCACCGCTCTGACAAGGTCTTGAGCCCATACTGCTTGAGCATGCATCCGTAGCCGGGGGCATCGGTGCGATTGATCATGCGATACACCACGTCGCTGCGGCCGGCCTGGGCGAGGGCCAGTACCAGGTATCGAAAGCTCACTTCACCGGTACTCTGGCGATATTGACTTCTTTCAATGTTAGCAACCAGGTTGGCCAGAACAGCGTCGCGATCCTCGGTGGGCACAAGGTCAAAATACAGCCCCATGGCCAGTGCGCATTGGCTGCCGGTGGCAACAGTCTTGTTGGTCTTATCATACCAGGCCGCCAGAAAATCACGGCGAACCTCCTGGGCCAAACCTTCCCATTTTCGCACTTGATCTGTCATGCCCTGCATCGCGGCCGCTTTCTTGAGGATGCGTGCATTGTCGTAAAGCATGCACATGGCCGGCAGTTCGCTGGGCGTCAGTTGTGAGTGTCCAACATGCCCCTTTTCCTCAGTCCAGTCATACCAATCCCCCAATCCCCCTTTAACCAGACCTTCCTGGTTTCGCGTACCGGCCAGATAATCTGCATACCGGGCCATTGTCTGGTATTGCTCTGAGAGAATACGGCCGTCGCCATACCAGTGATGGATCAGCCACGGAAGCTGCACGGAAGCACTGCCCCACTCGGGAGACTCAAAGAAGCCGCCATTGAATCGCACAAACTCTGGAGCGATGTCAGGCACCAACCCGTTTTCCAATTGCGCGTCGGTGGTATCCCGGCATATCTTGCGGTACAGACCTCCCATATCGTAGTTGAAGAGGATCGACGGTCCCATCAGATGCGACACTTCCAGCCAGCCCAGCTTTTCCCGATGCGGACAGTCGGTCAGCACATGCTGCAGATTGCTGGCGACGGAACGATCTATCATGTCATCGATCTGGTTGAATAGCGGGTTGCTGCAGGCGAACGAACCGATCCGCGGACCGCAACTGCTGAGAAAATCCGCCCCGATACCCACAAGTTCCGGCACTCCGCTGGCGTCGGTGACATCATCTCCCCATACCGCGCCGCTGAGATAGAGATACTGAAATCCGAAATAGGTAAACCGCGGCGCAAAGTACTCCGGCTGAGCATCCCCTTTCAGCGTATAGCTGTAGGAGTGTCCTTTCCACGGTTCGCCTTTGCGTTCGGCGACTTCGATAGTCACCCGGCGGCCTGCGTTGCCTTTGACCTTTATCACCGGGCGAGCCGACAGGTTTTCGCCCAGATCAACCTCGTATCGCCCGTCTTTGAGCTTCGTAACCGATACCGGTTCAAGGTGTCTGACAATTTTGATTGGCGGTGACGTTGCCGGACGAAGCGTGCCGCCGGGCCCATCGACGACTTTGACCTGTTGCCAGCGGCTGTCATCAAAACCGGGCTTATCCCAGCCGGGCTGTTCTTTTCGCGCGTCATAGTCCTCGCCGCCGTAAATGCAACTGAATGTAATGGGACCGGCATCTGTCTTCCAGGACTTCTCGCTGGTAATGACCTTCTCTGTGCCGCCCTGGGAAACCATCATACAAAGGGTAAGCCTGGGTGGGCCGTAGGAGCCGACAAACTTGGTATAACGACCTCCCGTAACATTATACATGCCATTGCCCAACATCACCCCGAGTACGTTTTCGCCAGGGTTGAGGAGTTCAGTAACATCGAAGCAAACATAGTAACACGTCTCGGCATAATCCGACCACGGCGGGTCGAGAAAATGGTCCCCGACCTTGTTGCCATTGACCGACAATTCGAAATGTCCCAGCCCGCAGATCGCCACACGGGCACTGGCAATGGCATCATCGTTGAGCAGGAAGGATTTTCGAAAGATCGGCAAAGGGCCTTGCTCACCCGGTGCCCCAATCCATTTGGCGCCGGCAATGGGGATCGCACATTCCTGCGTGTTTGCGTCTGTCAATACGTCCCTGATATGCTTTGCAACCTGTTCGGCGAGTTTGCCAGAGCCTTCTCTTGTGAAGTGAACGTCATTATCCCCAAGTGCATACTTTTGACGCTGCGGATCCATAAACCCATACAGGTCGTTCACTTTTACCCCATGCTTTTTCATGACCCGTAACGCCGCGTCAAGATACTCACGCTCAGTTTCCTTTGATATTTTAATTTTGCACAAATTCTCCGGCCCCGGACAAGCAGGTGTTGTCGTGGCCCAGATGAGTTTTGCCCCGGTTTGCTTCAAACGTCTGACCAATATATCAAGTCGTTTTTCATATTCCGGCGGGCTCCTGTCAACTTTTTCGTAGTGCCAGCCGTACATATCCCACAGTCCCCAGTTAAAATGGATCACATCCCATTGGGTCTCGCCAAGCCAATCATCAATATACTTAACCCCCCGCATCGTCGGCCCGCCGTTTGGCCCAATGCTCTTATTGCCTTTATGATGCACGACCTCGGCTTCACCTTTGAGCATCTCAATGACGCTTGGCGTATAGCCAAGGGATATTGAATCGCCTATGATAAGTACTTTGGGCAATTGAACTTCTGTCGGCGTATCCTTTGCCATGCCGACCGGCAGATTAAATACACTTAGAAGCAATGCTGCGATCAGTAATTTTTTCATTTCTACAGGGCCCTCAAATAATAGAAGCTATAGCCATTCCGATATCGAAACACTTCTGCTGCTGATATTCACTATGGCATTTCAGAATTAAATTCATACGATCCGGCGCGTACCGTAACGGGTTCGGCCTTACCGGGGACGAAGATCGTCGCCTTGACATTCGCCGGCACCACGACCTTCAGTGCCACCTTCTGCCCATCGCGTTTCCAGTCGACGACGATGGGGCCATGAATGCAGCGGTAGGAGACCTTTGCCCAGGTGAGCTTCTCGGTCATCACCGGCTTGATGACGATCTCTTTATAGCCGGGCCTGACCGACTTGATCCCGCCGATATTCTCAAACATCCACTGGCCGACTGCGCCGTAGGTATAATGCGAAAAGGAGTTCATCCCCGTACTGCCAAATCCTTTTTCAGGTGTCCAGCTATTCCATCGCTCCCAGATACTGGTAGCGCCGTTCTTGACGGGGAAAAGCCAGGAGGGGTAGGTATCGTTAAACAGCAATCGATAGGCCACATCCGTCCGTCCGATCCTGGTGAGCACATGCATCAGGTCCCGTGTGCCGACAAAACCGGTCGAGAGGTGCCAATCGCGTTCTTTGATACGTTCGACCAGAAGCTGGGCGGCCTTTTCCTTCATCGGACCATCCACCAGGTCGAACCACAACGCCAGGATATAGGCCGTCTGCGTATCGCCCTTGATAATACCGTCCTTGCCGACGTAGGCCTTGTTGAATGCCCGCTTGATATTTTCATAGAGCGTATTATATTTTACGACATCGTTATCCTTCCCCAGTACCGCCGCGACCCTGGCCATGATCCGGGCATCACCGGCGGTATAGGCCGCATAGATCACTTCCTTGGGTGTTTCTGCATTTATATTCAGCCAGTCGCCATAACAATGAAACGCTTTGGGTGCCAGGTGGTCGGGTGCACTTTTTTCACGGAACGCGACAAACCTGGCCATCGCATCATAATGCCTGGCCAGGATGTGAACATCGCCGTAAACTTCATAGATCGCCCAGGGACAGATGACCCCGGCATCGGCCCAGGCCGGCCCGCCGGAATTATGCGGGATCCACTTTGAAATAGCCGGGGCCACTTTCGGGAAATCCCCGTCTTTTAGCTGTGCATCGGTCAGGTCAACAAGCCACTTTCTAAAGAACGACTGCACATCCGTATTCAAGCAGGCGGTCCGGATATAAGCCTGCGCATCGCCGGTCCATCCGAGCCGCTCATCCCTTTGGGGGCAGTCGGTTGGGATGTCCATAAAGTTCGCCCGCTGTGTCTGGCAGATATTATGATAAAGCTGATTGAGCCGTTGATCGGAGCATTCAAAACTCCCGGTCACCGGCGTTGACGAGGTCAGCTCAATACCGGTAATCGCATCTTTGTCGGGCGTGCCCGGATAGCCGGTCATTCCGACATACTGAAATCCATGAAAAGTAAAACGAGGCTGCCATATCTCGACACCCTCCCCTTTGCAGATATAGGTATCGATCACACGGGCCTGGCGCAGGTTCGCGGTATAAACCGTCCCGTCCGGATTTAAGCGTTCGCCAAATTTAAGCGTGATCTTTGTCCCCCGGGCCCCTTTGACTTTCAGCCTTGCAATCCCTGCAAAGTTGGTGCCCATATCAAAGACAAAGCTGCCCTCCTGGGGCTGGCGAACGGACAAAGGTTTGATCTCCTGGAAAGCCTTAACAGTAACGCTGGGATAGGCCTCGATCTTCGCTTCGATCTTCTCAGTCACATCGACATCGTTCCAGCCGCTGGCATCAAACCCGGGCTCATCCCAGCCATTGATCTCAAGGCGTGCATCGTAAGTTTCACCGGCCAGGAAATCACTTTCGAGGATCGCCCCTGTGGCCGCCTGCCAGGTGTTATCGGTATTAATAAATGTTTTACTGCCGTCCTGATGTTCAAGAACAAGCTGCCCGGAGAGTCGCGGATTCCTGCCAAAATGATCGCGATACTTTTTAAGCCCGATATGCCCGGCATACCAGCCGTCAGCTAAAATGCCTCCGATGGCGTTTTGGCCTTTTTTGACCCTGGCGGTCACATCATAGGTGTTGTAATAAACCCGCTTACTGTATTTGCTCCATCCGGACGTAAAAAAGTCTTCACCCACACGTTGGCCATTGAGGCGCATCTCATAATTACCCAGCACCGCGGCATAAAGAATCGCCCGGGTCACAGGTTTTTCAATATGAAACTCCTTTCGCAATAACCGGGGCGGAACAAGCAAAAATGACAGTTTCTTCTCCTCATATCTCTTCTCAGCATCAACGCGCGGTTTATCAAATCCGATCCAGTTGGCGGCCCACTTCCCCGAGTGGCCCGGCCCGAAACTCCATTTTGCCGGGTGGCTCCATTGGCCGGGCCTGCCGTTCTGGTCCCAAACCATCACTTTCCAAAAACATCCCATGCCCGGGTCAAGCTTTTTACCACGATAGAGAACTCCCGTCTCATCGTCAGAAGCCACCTTACCCGAATCCCACAAATCGCCATGATTCCTCCCCAGGCTGGCCTCATCTGAAGCAACCAGAATACGATAGGCACTCTGGCTCTTTTGGCCGCTTTTAAGGATCCAGCTGAGTTGCGGTTTCGGATTGTCGATCCCCAGCGGATTCTCCCTATACTCGCATCGCAAATTTGACACCTTCGCTGAGCCGGCACCATTGACTACCAGTGTGATGGCCATGATCATAACGGCGGTTCTGATAACAGTATTCATACCTACGTCCTTTCTTTCACAGTTGCGATCAAAGTCAACGTTGACGCGTACAACATTGATTAAAAGTCAGAATCAGCACATCGCCATACTTTTGACGCCGGCGTCTTCTTTCTGAAACATAAACATCATTTCATAATGGGGCGGGAAAAATCGTCCAAACCAGGCCAACGCCTGCCCCTTGGGGGTCAGCTGCTTCCAATGAAAGCGATATCCGTCGAATGCCAGATCCAGGGTGTTATCGAACAGGCTGGCATAATAATGACTGAACCGGACATTGGCCATCGGGATAAACGTATCGGCGTAATAAACATCGTAAAATTTCTTCACGGTCAACCCCCGCTCGACGGCCATGGCCCGCAGCGCCCGCTCGGAGAGAATGTGCAAATGGTAAGGCTGATGCAGTGAATGGACACATTGGTCCAATTGGCCCAGGTCCAACTGCTCGGCATTGGGCGAACCAATACAGATGACCCCACCCGGGCGGGTCAGTGAGATGACCTTATCGAGCAATTCGACCGGCTCTTCCACATGTTCGATCACATCCTGAAGAATCACAAAATCGTAGGTCTGCTCCAGAACCGCCGGGTTGTTGAATCGCTCATCGTGCGGGTCATACCCCTGCGTATTGCAATAATTCTGCCGTCGGAAATGCTTCAAAAGCATTCCGGAACCGCATCCATAGTCCAGTAGCGACATATCGCGCCGATACCCGGCCTTCACCAGCCGCTGAATGTAGTTTCGAGAACTTATCTTCCAGAACAGGTTCGATTTCTGCCGGACAAAAGGATAGTTCTCATAATAATGCGCCATTTCGACGACATCGCGCGAGTGCAGACTGTGACAGTTGTCACATCGCCATACGCTAAACTTCTGGTCGGCATGTTGACGGACATTACAATGAACCTGAACCATCTCGCCGGCGGTGTCCAAAGTCCCGGGGGCATTGCAAAGATTGCATACCGTTCGTGTTTCAGTGGAAGGTTTTATCAAAATATAATTCTCAGGTCCAAAAACGTTTTTCGGTTTAAAAATCAGTCCTTAAGAGGCGGAAAACGGGCTCCAAAAATATGGATGACGCGGAGGTCAAATATTACTCTTTGACTGGATTTTTCGGAATTGACGTGGCCGTTAAGGGATTCGCAAGAACCCCCCCAGGCACCCCGCCCGTGTGGCTACCGGCATTCACCGGTCAAGCCACATCATAGTGGAAATCGCATCATAAGTCAATCCATAGGTCATGGGTGCCATTTACCCTGTTATAACCAGCGTTTCTTTTTAAAATAGGCCAGCATCACAAGGCCCATGGTGATCATGAAACCCCAGACCCCCGGGTAGGCCCATCGCCATTTCAACTCAGGCATATGCTCGAAATTCATTCCGTATATACCGGCGAGAAAGGTCAGAGGAATGAATATTGTCGAAATAATAGTCAGTACTTTCATCACTGAATTCATTTTATTGCTGACCATTGTCAGATAAATATCCATGAGGCCCGAAGACAGGTCCCGATACATCTCGACGGTATCAATGATTTGAATGACATGATCATAAACGTCCTTCATGTATGTTCGGGTTTGATCGGATATCAAAATTAAATCATCATCCTGCAGGTTCCGGATTAGTTCGCGAAGCGGCCAGACCGAACGGCGTATCAGGATGATTTCCTTGCGTATTCCATAAATGCGCCCCAGGATTTGATCCGAAGGTCTGATCGTTGCCAGCTCCTGGAGTTCTTCCAGTTTTTCACCCAACTTTTCCAGCATCACAAAATAATGATCAATGATACTGTCTATCAAGGCATAGAACAAATAATCAGCGCCGAGTTTTCGGGATCGCCACCGAGAGTTTTTAATCCGATTCCGGACCGACTCGAACATATCTGCTGATTTTTCCAAAAAACACACCACGGTTTTCTGGCTCAGGACCAGGCTGATCTGCTCAAAATCGACGGTCTGTTTTTCATCGTTATAATTCATGACTTTCATGACGACATAAATATAGGATTCAAGAACTTCGCATTTAGGCCGCTGGTGCGTGTTGAGAATATCTTCCATGATCAAGGGGTCCAGGTTGTACTGCAAACTGACTTCTTCAATCAGGCTTGTATCATGCAATCCCTGGATATTGAACCAGGAGATCGTGGGACTGGACAGGAAGGGTTCGCACTGCGATGGCGAAGAAATGGGGATTTCACGATAGTTATTTTCATCGTAATCGATCACGGTGATCTGGGCGTTCTCAAGTTTTTTTTCACCGACATGGACCAGGGTCCCGGGGGCCAGACCGACTTTTTTTTTCATGTGTGAACTTTTTTTCACCATTTCATAACTCCTTCATTTCTTGACTTAAACGGTTTTTCCCAACAAAGAACATAGACGCCCGATGGCTTTTGGCGGATTGCCTCTGACTTTCAATCGACTTTTGTACGCGTCAATATTGGCTTTACGAGTTTGATAACATCCTTTTACGATGCGGGAAAGG
This sequence comes from Phycisphaerae bacterium, assembly GCA_021736565.1. GTDB lineage: Bacteria > Planctomycetota > Phycisphaerae > Sedimentisphaerales > SM23-30 > JAIPFO01. The sequence goes on from JAIPFO010000087.1 coordinate 9,988, forward strand.
TGCTTCAAAAATACGCATGACGCTGGCGTCAACAAAGGCATGGGTCTCATTTTTTATGGAAGCAGACCTGGCGGGTCGGGATGCTGGCCAGCGAGGGGATCAACGTTCAATTTACCCTTGATCGACCGTATGTGAATATCCTGTTGCGGAAAGGCGATTTCGATATTTGCGGCGCGGAACGCGTTATCAATCCCTTTATGCAATTCGGTGATCGTTTTTAAACGATCGTCCAGGTTGGGCAGGAAACAGCGAACAACCAGGTTGAGAGAGCTCTCGCCGAATTCTTCAAACGTGATCACCGGCTCGGGATCGTCCATCGTCAGAGGATGTTCTCGAACCACCCGGTTCAGTTCTGACAAGGCTAATTCAACATTGGACCCATAGGCGATTCCCACCTTGATGACGATTCGGTTCAACTTATCCGAAAGGGTCCAGTTCAACAAACGCCCGGTAATAAACTCCTTGTTCGGAACGATATATTCTTTGCGGTCCCAATCGCGGATGGTCGTCGCCCGAATGCGAATCTTCGTGACTTTCCCGCTTGTATTATCAACCGTCACAATATCGTCCACCCGAATCGGTTGTTCGAACAAAATGAGCAGCCCGGAAACAAAATTGGCGAATATCTCTTGCAAGCCAAACCCCAGCCCCACGAGCATCGCTCCGACGAGCCACTGCACCTTTCCCCAGCCGATGCCGATCTCTCCAAATGCCATGACCGTGCCGACCACATAAATAATATATCGCATGGTGGTCTTGATCGCGAAACGCCCCCCCTTATCGAAACGCAGTTGTTCTAAGACCGCCAGGTCTAATAATCCGGGGAGATTATGCCCCAAAACCATCATGAGAAAAAGGATAATTATGGCGGTGATCAAATTGGCCAGGAAAATAGTCTGAATTTCGTTATTAATGGTCGTGGTCCATAATTCTATCCCCTGAAACCCCTTGATGGCCGGGAAGACATCATTCCAGATCATCCAGAAACCAATGCAGAGGACCAACCCCAGTATCGTCTGCAGGACCCGTTTGACCTGGGCGGTTAATTCCATGGTCTCGAAATTGAAATCGACATTGGCGTCTGACTCGGCGGTTGTATTTTCATGTGTCTCCCCTTCCGCCAACCGTTCCTTT
>JAIPFO010000088.1 GCA_021736565.1 Phycisphaerae bacterium
CCCGGGAATGATATTCATTACATTCAGGAACCAGGTCACCCCCAGCCCCAGAATAATGCATGGTATAATAAATCGTTTCTTATTTTGTGTTGAAGTACTCAATAGTCACCGTCCTTTCAATCTATAAGACTATTTGTATTGACTTCTAGTCAAAAGTTGATTTTATATCGAAAATCAGATATTGAGATGCGAAAACAGGCTTGAACACTACTGACAATGCTGGCGTCAGTTGTGTTATTTGTATTGGTCTGATGGGGTTTTCAGTACCCAGCAACTGTGGACGGTATTTTATGGGAGATATGAGCGGATTTCAACATTAAAGTCAATTGTGCGATATGCAACCTGATTGGGCTTTTGACCTTCGCGTTCATTGGCCCTCAATAATGAAGGCATAAAAAAAACGAGGCCAGGGGGGCCTCGTTTTGGAGATTCGTATTACATAAAATATCGGGCATTCAAATCGATATTACCCTTGAGCAGCTTGAGCGGGTTCAGGGGTATAGTCACGTTTTGGCGGTTTAATAACCAGACCATTTCGGATGGCCTTGGCGGATACCTTGATCCGGATCACTTTACCATCAACCAATGCTCTTACTCGCTGAATATTGGGCTTGAACTTTCGTTTGGTAATACCAGTTGTCTTTTTACCTACACCACCGAGGTATTTAGCTTTACCACGCCGGGCAATACTGTTGCCGGTGAGGGTTCGTTTGCCGGTGAAATAACATATGCGTGACATATTATATGCTCCTTCTAAAAGGTTTTATTTTTTTGACTCTCGCGTCAAAAGTCGATTTTTAATTTAAAATCAGCCTTTTACTGCGAAAAAAGGCTGACAAAGACCTTATAACGCTGGCCTCTTTGTTACAAAGACTCAGCATTATAGTGGGTGATGAGAATAATGCAAGGAATTTTCAGGAAAAATTTAACAATCTCAAATTATATCTTAAGTTCTTTATTTATAGATGGATACAATGTTTTATTGAAATTATTTTCCTATTTGCAACGCGATGGTGAGGGAATCGTAGAAAATATTGGTTATTTTTTAACAAATAAAGTAGAATTAAGCAATAGATTAGTACTAATAACGTTTTATTAGAAGAACCTAGAGATGACAAGTGAACCGAACGAACAATCGATTGATGTGCCGATTGAGCTGATAGTCCTTCGTTGCCAGCAGGGTGACCGCCAGGCCTTTAGCTTATTGCTCAAAGAATATGGTCCGCGGTTATATAGTTTTTATTTGCGGACAACGCGATCAGCCCAGGAGGCTGAGGATTTGTTGCAGGATTTATTTGTTCGTTTGCTCGAAAAGATCAAATTGTATAAGAATAAAGGCGAAGGGCGATTTGACAGCTGGCTATTTTGTGTGGCCGCTAATTTGGCTCGCGATCGCGCTCGCAAGACAAAACGATATGTTAAATTAGATGATTTTGGGTCTGAAAATGTCGATATGATTGATTTGTTGGCCGATGAGGGACCAGGGCCACCCGAGGTGCTGGGGCATCGAGAAGAGAGAGATGAGTTATTTGAGGCATTGGGGCAATTGTCGCCGATGGATCGTGAGATTATCATGATGCGACATTTTGGCCAATTAAGTTTTAAAGAGATTTCGAAAGAATTGCAAATCCCTATTGGTACGGCACTGGCGAAAGTCCATCGGGGATTGAAAAAATTAAGAAGGATATTACACGATCATGAAATCGCAAAATAGAGAAAAATTCGAAGTATTATTAAGGCAGTTGAACCTGTCGGATGATCGGGTGGCCCAGGTGGCCGATGAGATCAGGCAGGGGGATGCACTTCTTAATCGACATCTTTACCCGGCATGTCCCGACGGGGTGTTGGATCGGGTTGAAATGGCCATAGATCAACGCTACCGCCACCTGTTCTGGTTGCGGGTTGGCAAAGTTGCGGCAATGGTCGCGATTGTCTTTGGTCTGATGATGGGCGTGATGTCGTTTGAGAGGGATCCGGAGATTGCCGATAGAGATATCACCAAGTTTCTCAAAAGCACCGATCAAGAGGACATGACGGGCTATTTGGCGGATGAAGAGATATTATGGAAACTCGCCTATTCTCAAGAGGAAAGCGAGCAGCAGATCGATAATATGGCGTTGGGCGAAGTCCTGATGTTCTGGGAAACCCCTGAGCCTGTGAATGATGACCCGGTCGGCCAGGGGAGCGTCGCAGTTTGGCAGAACGCCATTATAGGTTAGAAAGGGTATTTGATGCGAGTACATCTGATTGGGATAATTGGAATTTTTGTTGCGATCTCTCTCTGGAGTATGCCCCTTTCGGCGGGGGAGAAGATACCGACTGCAAAACCGCCAGAAAGTGGCGTTCAGAAGGTGCCCCCGGCATTAAATAATGTGCCGATGGAGCGTTGGCATGGCGAACGGGTGGGCACCGAGGAACTGTTGACGTTTCTCAATACGCATGAACCTTTGTTGGCCCAAAGTCTTCAGAAGCTTGAAAAAATAAACAAGAATGATTATAAACGCAAGGTAGATATGTTGCGTCGGCTCTATAGCCGGACCATCCGCCAGATGGCGATAAATCCCGAAATGGGCAAGCTGATGCTCATACGGATTTCCCTCAAGGCCCGAATTGAGAATACCGCCAGGGAGATTCGGAACTCTGAAAAAAAAACGAACATCAAAAAATTAAAGACCCAGGTCTCTGATTTGTTTGATATTATTGTCAAGCAGGAGGAGATGCGTCTGGATAGTTGGACCAAACGTATCGAAGAGTCCACCGGTCCTGGCCAAAGCGAAAAAAGTGAACCCTCGAAGGAAGGGCGTGACAAAGAGATAATTGAACGATCTGCTTTACAAAAAGGACTCGATGAGCGTAAAAAACTAATTGAGCGATGGCGAAAGAATAAATATAAGATCGTAGATCAGCGGGCCGAAGAATTGATCAATAAAAAACAAGCCTTTCCATGGCGATAATTTATTCTGTCGACTCAACAGTGGTTTATTAAAAAGTGTGTGATGTGGTTACAAAAAAAAAGAGCAATCGAGGATGATTGCTCTTTTCTAAATGGATATATCAGGGTGCGAATGTCATTTTTCCCGTCAAGGCCTATTCGTCGTCATCATCATCGTGATCGTTGAGGTCGCCAAAGTCACCATCAAAGGGCATGGGGTCGAGTTTGTCCAGGAACCCTTCAAGCTTTCTTGAACGTACCGGGTGTTGTAGTTTTCGGATCGCTTTGGCTTCTACTTGACGTACGCGTTCGCGGGTTACTTTAAAGATACGGCCTACTTCTTCCAGCGTATAGGTGTATCCATCGCCGATGCCGTAACGCAGTTTGATGATCTCTCGTTCGCGATAAGTGAGGGTTTGCAGGACAGCTTCAATGCGGTCTTTTAACATTTCCTGGGTTGCTGCGACGACCGGCGACTCGGCGCAGTCGTCTTCGATGAAATCACCGAAATAGCTGTCTTCACTTTCGCCAACTGGACGGTCTAAGCTGATCGGGTGTCGTGATATTTTCATAACACGCCTTACTTCATTCACCGGCATTCCCACCGCTTCGGCGAGTTCTTCAATGGTGGGTTCAACCCCCATGTCCTGCTGAATTTTTTTGCTCATATTTCGCAGCCGACTCATCGTTTCGATCATATGAACCGGGATACGAATTGTTCGGGCATGATCGGCTATCGAGCGGGTGATCGCCTGGCGAATCCACCAGGTGGCGTAGGTGCTGAATTTGTACCCCCGACGATATTCATATTTATCAACGGCTCGCATCAGCCCGGTGTTGCCTTCCTGGATAATATCCAGAAAGCTCAGGCCACGGTTGCGATATTTCTTGGCAATGGAAACCACCAGGCGAAGGTTTGCTCCACTGAGGGATCGCTTGGCGTTTTCATATTCTTTAAAAACACGCTTTGTCTTAGCACAGCGTTTTTTCAGGTCCGAACTGCTCTCCAGTGTCAGGGAATTCAAACCCTGGAGTTCTTCGTTGACCACTTCAACGTCCTCTTCGTTGAGGTCGTTAGCTTTCGGATGGGCGATGAGCTCTTCCAGGTCTATCATTTTCTTGAGCATGCTCTCCAGCTTGTTCATCATGGGTTGAACCCGGCTGGTTCGAAGGGCCAGTTCTTCCAGAAGCGTGGCGGCCCGCCGTCGCCGTCGTTTCATGTGCAACTTGACGATCCGATGGTTTGTGGTGTTGGTCGTGTCCTGGAGTTCTTCCCAACTTTTCAAATTAGCTTCCCTGATCAAGCTGACTGTTTTGAGATTTTCGGGTATTCGACAGGTGATGGCGTTTTTGGCTTCATGGTCAGCCGATGAAATGCGCATCGTCCGGTCAAAGGGTAAGGTGCCATCGCTGACATGTTGCAAGATATTCGAAGCGGCTTCCATGCTGAAGTCATTTTCCAGTACCCGCCGTCGAAATGCCATTCGGGATAATTCGATTTTTTTGGCCAGGGCAATTTCTTCTTCACGGGTCAGTAGCGGTATCTCACCCATCTGTGTCAGATACATGCGCACCGGGTCGTCAATCCGCTGTTCGCTGACGATAAAGCCCCCTTCTTCTTCAGTGTCATCTTTTTTTGTTTTATGGGATTTTACCCCCCCGGCTTCGCGTTTGGCGAGTTCCGCTTTGTCAATCAGGTCAACGCCAAGTTCATCCAGAGTCATTAGAAGGCTGTCCAGCTGGTCCGGTGAGACATAATCATCCGGAAGCTCGTCATTCATTTCTTCGTAGGTCAGGTATCCGCGTTCTTTGCCACGCGAAATTAAAGACTTTAATCCTTCAGCCACCAGTTGCTCATTGATTGTTTTGTTAACCAATGTCAATCTCCATTACAAATAATAAGTTATGCATTTAAATCAGTCTTAAGTCTGTACTTAAAATGATCAGTGCGTTAAAAATAATTTTTACGGGTCTTTTTTTCTGTTGTTTTTAATCGTCAATCGTCTATTTTATTTATTGACGTATTCCCGCCTTACGAGGGTCGGGGTTTTCTTTTATGCGCTGTAGGATATCCATTAACATGGCTCCTTCGGCCTCTTTACCAAATTCATCTTTGGCGGTAGAGATCATACTGCGAAGTTCTGCACGTTCGTCTTTGCTTTTAAGATGTTGTATGTTCGCCAAGGCGTCACTCAGAATGAGTTCAGGGTCGTCATACGACCTTCCTCGTTCGGCCATGTCCGTGATTAAACGGCAAAGTTCGGGGCTTTCACAAACCGCCATCAACTCGCCAAGTGTTCCCCGTTCTTCCTGGCGGCAGAAGTCCCAGGTCCGTCGAGCAATTTGTTGCAATTGCGGGTCAGCGATCTCATCCGGAGATGAGATGACCAATTCAACATTAGATAAAAGTTCAGGTCGTGTCATCAGAATTTCAATAATTTGCTGCTGCGATCGAGCCAGGCTATTGCTGGCAATTTTTGTGACATTATTTGATGGTGTCGCGTTCTGGTTTATATGGCGAGAGCGACGGTTTCGGACATTGATCTGGGCCACCGTTTCATGGACCATTCGCACCGGTCGCTCAATGAGTTTGGCAACGCGGTTCAGCAGAAAGCCTTCGCTGATCTTATCCATATGCCCTTCAGTAGCGGTGCGGGCCACCAGGGATAAAAAATCTTCGACAGCCATTTTGTGCCCTTTAACGCTGTCAGTTGCTTCCATGGTTGTTTTCATTTGGATCCATTTGTATTCCAACGCATCCACGGCCCCGGCAACAAAGGCCATAAACGCATCTTTGCCACCTTCCAGCAGGAAATCACATGGGTCTTTTCCTTCGGGGAGCTGCACGATGGCAACTTCGACAGGCTGATCGAGAAAATGATCGACCGCTCGCGTAGCGGCTTTTTGGCCGGCGGGGTCCGAGTCAAACATCAGGATGATCCGGTCGGTGTATCGCGATAGTGTTTTTGCGTGTTGGGGGGTCAGGGCAGTTCCAAGTGTTGCTACGGTATTTTTTACATCGTGTTGGTGTGCCATGATGCAGTCGGTGTAGCCTTCTACGATGATGGCTTGTTTTTGTTTTACGATGGCGTCTTTAGCGGCATGGAGGCCGTAAAGTGATCGGCTCTTGTCGAAAAGTACGCTTTCTGGGCTGTTAAGGTACTTCGCCGGGTCATCTGCCAGGGTCCGGCCACCGAACGCTATCACCCTTTTTAGGCCGTCCAGGACCGGAAAGATCAGGCGGTTTCGGAATCGGTCGTAGTAGCCACCCTGTTCTTTTTCAATGAGTAAGCCCAGTTGAGATAGCGGGGGCAGTGGGATGTTATCACGGCGAGCGGCGTTGGCCAGGTTGTCCCAGCTGTCCGGGGCAAAGCCTATTCCGAAACTTCTTGCTATTTCAGGAGTGATGCCCCGGTTGGCGACGTAGTCCTGCGCAGATTTTCCGAGGGTCGGATTCTCGTATTGACTTCGGAAGTATCGGGCAGCCCATCGGTTGATCTTTTCCAGATGGTTGCGGTCCATGCCACCGGAAGGTTGGTTTGTTTGCTGTTTTTCCTCCAATTTGACGCCAGAGCGATCAGCGAGCAATTTTATGGCCTCTGGGAAGGTCATTCTCTCGCGGAGCATGATGAACTTTATGGCGTCACCGCCGGTGCCGCAAGCGAAGCACTTAAAGAATTGGCCCTCGGGGTTGACACGCATGGAAGGGCGACTGTCGTCATGGAACGGGCAGAGCCCCACCATCGACCTTCCTGCGGGCTTGAGGGCCACATAGCTGCTTATAACCTCAACTATATCAACAGCTTGTTGAACTTGTCTGATTTGTCTATCGTCGTATAAAGCGGCCAATTTTGTTCCTGGTCGCTATCGGTGTTATGGTCTGTGGTGGTGATTGTCAGTAGTGGGAGACGTGTTTTTCAGCGTCAGGACAGACTTTTCCGGTAGCGTTTTCTGCTGTGTGTATTTTAGTATTGGTTCTGCATGCAATTTAATGATAAAAGCGTTTAAGTATATATCGAAAAAGGGTTTTTGTCAAAAAATGAAGATAATATTCTCAGGATTTCTTTCAGGAAATGGTCGGGAAAGGTGAGTGTATGGCGTTTTTTTAGTCATTGGTTAAAAAACAAGCAGGGGAATTACTTAATTACCAAGGTTTCCTATGTTTACTATATTAACAATTATAGTCAAACAGGATTTTTTATGAATGTTGTATAAAAAAGAGTGTGACGTTCATAAGTACTTATATATAAAGACTATAGCGTGATTGTTATGGGGAGGCGGGGAGTTTTTTGTTTTTTATATTACTTATTATGGGACATTGTTTTGGATGAGGATATGGCCGTACTGACTGGGACTTGATGGCTTTATTTCGATTTTTTTTGTAGAAAATTTTTTTAAATATTTGTAACCATTTCGCCATTATCGTCTGGTGTTTCTGTTTTATTCAGCTGGAAGAACAAGGTGAAACTAGTTGTTTGGGTGTGATTGTATAATTCGAAAAGCGGGTCTGGCCCCACAGCAGCCCTGTCGGCGAAAGCTTTACTTGTGTTTTCTTCACATCTTATGAAGCGTCAGCCGACCGTTTTGCACTGGAAATGCATTTACCGCAGTCCGGGGCATTGAGGGGGGATTGAATGGTCTGGCATGAATGTTCTGTTCAGCGAAATCACAATGGGCGAAGAAGTCTTGCATATGCAGTTTTGGCGTTGAAAAGAGGAAGACGCATCGGAATATACCGCATGAGCAGACGTCGTATCCGTTGGGACCTCGTACAAATAGCGGATTCTTATCGAATCCAAAGCCGATGTTGAGAGATATCGGGGTTCCATGGCCCTTCCTCTGCCAGCAGGACGAAACATCGATATTGTCCCATTGATTGTCGTTGAAAGATCCAGTATAAAATTCCTTCGGCCGATGGTCACGTCGTAATTATTGGTATATAGTGATGAATCTGACCCCTGCTTCATTTTAAATTAGATAAAATCCTTTCCTTTCCTTTCCTTTTCTTTTATCAAGAAAATTACATTTTAATTCTGTTTATACTCATGCATATTTTAGATAATTTATGATATACTCAAGATGAATATTGATAGCTATGTCGAAAGTGAGTAGTGACATGTAAAAAAACCGATTAAAAGTTAGAATCAACATGTCACAATTCTTTTGACGCTGACGTGATTTTTTGTTTTCTCCTGAGTTGAACTTGACGCAGGAGTTCGTATTGAGCAATAAATCCTTTTTGGGAGATGCAATGAGTAAAGTATTGTTAGCAATTATCTTGTTTTTTACTTGTGCTGTAGCTTATGCGGATACTGATGCGGTTGCGGATGAGTATCGGCGCAAATTGGAATACCACTGGCTTCAAGCGATATACAATAGTCCGGATAGCGGCATTAAGCCCTGGCAAGATGCTTATGGTGCTATTGACGGCAAATGGTCAGACAGGATAGGTTTTTGTACCGATAAAGAAGAAATTTCATGGTGGCGGGTTGATTTACAAAAGGATGTAGCGATCGACAGGATCGTTATTTACAACTCGTCATCTCAGGCGTATGCAACAAAAGAGTTTGATATTCTGCTGTCGAGCGATGATAAAACATGGGAAGTGGCCTATACGCATGATGGCACTCCGTTTGAAGGCGGTGGGATTCGCGATGGCGTGGCGACGAAACCGCTAATCGTTGATCTCGACGGTAAACGCGGGCGTTATGTCCGGATCCAGGTTCGTAACTCGGCACTAAGCCTTAACGAAGTGGAAGTCTATCCGGTTGGTTCAGTCAGCGTGGCGAAACTGGATGAAATGGAGGGAAGGGAAAAGAATCGTGCCAGGGACAGGGCAAACGCAGCTCGCAGGCAACCGGCGACCCAGTCGTCGGTCAGTTCACATTCAACGATGTCGTTAAAGGAGACTCCCGACTGGGTTCTGAAGGACGCATCTTTTGACTTATTCTCACAGCCACTCGCAAAAGCCAAAGACATTAACAACGCTTTGGACCTGGCAGATCGCACGCTGGACTATGTGCAGCAGGAAAAGAAATTGCCAGAAGAAGCTAAGCGATTAAAGCGTTTCCACCGGCAATGGGATGCGAAAAAGGTTTCCCCTGCCGGGTATAACGATTTCTACGTGAAGGTTCGGCATCTGCGTCGTGAGATCATTTTTTTGCATCCGACGCTCGACTTCGAAAAAATACTGATCAACCAGACCCCGCCGACGAAGTACAGTCATAACGGCGACCAGCATCTTGGCCAGCACAGCCGCTCAGGACCCGGGCTTACGCTGTTGCGTGATTGGAAGACGGCTCCGAAAACTGATGAATTCCTCAAAGGTAAACTGCCCAAAGGTTCCGTGCGAAATCCTGACCTGCACTTTGACGCCGATAAGGTTGTCTTTGCGTTTTGTGACCATACTCGTGCCGGTCAGCGACGATTCTTTTTGTACGAAGCGGGGCTAGACGGTTCGTCTCTTCGTCAGATAACCGGGACAAAACGCGATCCGTTCAAAACAGCGGGTGACCGTGCTACTGTGTTTATTGAAGATAATGACCCCGCCTATCTGCCCGATGGCGATATCGTTTTTATCTCCACGCGCAGCCAGTCCTACGGCCGCTGTCATGGCGGGAGGTACAATCCGGCATGGGTGCTGTACCGATGCGACGCCAACGGCGAGTTCATCAAACAGATTTCATTCAACAACGAAAACGAGTATGAACCTGCAGTCCTCAACGATGGCCGAATAGCCTTTACCCGCTGGGAATATACCAATCGCCATGAAATGCTGTTTCACATGCTCTGGTCATGTCGGCCGGACGGCACCGATGTGTCCAACTATTACGGTGCCGATACGATTACCCCGATGATGGTGGTGGAGGCATCGGCGATTCCCGGCACACACCGGATCGTGGCCACGGCACAGGGGCATCATAGCTATAATACCGGCACGACCATTATGATCGATAAGAATATTGGTGAAAATGACGAAGCACCGGTTACGCATATTACGCCGGAAACGCCCTATAGCGAAAGCAACGGTTGGCCCAGTCCGCACTTTAGCCATCCCTATGGGATCAACGAGGAGATCTACCTCGTCTCGCGGGCGGGGCACCGGGTTCATAGTCAGGGGCAGGTTCCGCCAGTCAATGATCGAGCGATCTACCTGGTCGATTCGCTTGGCGGGCGTGAGTTTATCTACGAAAATCCCGAGGTCGCGTCGTTTTCACCCATTGCTGTTCGCAAGCGTGTTCGGCCGCCGGTATTGCCGACAATGCTCCCTGAGAAATCGCAACAGTACGGCACACTGCTTGTCCAGAATGCCTACCTGACCCGTAATGATCCGGAAGGACTTATCAAGCCGGGTATGATCAGTGCGATCCGGGTTAACGAGCTGGGAGTTCAGCCACGCGCCAGTCGTTCGGCGTTAAGCATGACGGTTCACGTTGAATTGCCGAAGAAGGTTCTGGGGACGGTTAAGGTTGATAAAGATGGTTCTGCATTTTTCCGTGTTCCTGCCGGTGTCTCGCTGCAATTACAGACACTCGATAAAAATGGAATGGCACTGCTGACCGAAAAGAGTTTCTTCTACCTTCAACCGGGCGAAAATCGTAGCTGCATCGGCTGCCATGAACCGACTGGAATGGCCCCCGATATGAAAATAATCGCCAAAACCGCCAAGCTCCAGCCGGTTGACCTGACACCGGCCGCCGGGCCGAAATATCCGGGGGGCATGAGTTTTCATCGCACCGTTCAGCCTGTGTTGGATCGTTATTGTATTAAATGCCACGGATTGGAGGAGACCAAAGGCGACGTTGACCTCATTGGCGAGCCGACGGTATTTCCAAAATCGCTAAAGGCTTTAATCAAGCGGGGAGAGCACCGGGTCGGTGATAAGGGCTATATGGGCGGCGGCATAGGGGGTCCCGGGGAGCCTACCCAGCGAAATATCAGCCGACCGATGCGGTTTTTTGCGCACGGCAGTAAGATTCCGAAGATGTTGCTGAAAAATCACGGTAAAGTCAATATGGACCCCGACAGCTGGATGCGGATCATTGAATGGCTGGACCTCAACGCCCAGGCGACCGGCGATCTGTTCCC
>JAIPFO010000089.1 GCA_021736565.1 Phycisphaerae bacterium
TGACGGAGAGACGAATTGGATTGCCCAGCAGTGGGGTCGTGATGCTGCAGCCATCATTTATGCCGGAAACAATAAATGGCTCAAAATTGCCCATGAGGTGAAGTTAACGGCCGCGCAAACCTATACGGTTACGCAAACCGCACATAGTAACACCTATGTTTCGATGCGTTCGGCCGGCGTGATGTGGGAGTTTGTTGAAGTGCCCGAACCGACTTCGCTATTGCTGCTGGGGATGGGCGGATTGCTTATTCGTAAGCGAAAGATATGATAAGTGTGTCTCTTTTTGATTGAGGCCATCTGTAACTCCATATTCCTTGTATTCTTTTTAAAGGAGAGTCTATGAGTGCCGGAATTAATGCGCCTGGTTTTACCGTTGTAAGACATATAACGTATCGTTTTAATCTTCTTTGCCTGCTTATACTTGTTTCGTTATCGATGTATCTTCCCGGGCAGCTATGCGCTGATATCCTTCAGCCGGGATTTAACCAGAGTGCAATCGGGGCCATTCCTTCGGCGATCCGGGCGTTTGGTGTAGGTATCGCAGATTTCGATGGCGATACAATCCCTGATATTATCAGCGGGCAGACCAATGGAGACGTGATCCTGTTTATCGGCGATGGCAACGGCGGCTTTACGAATGCCGGACGGATTGTGAACCAGGCTTATAACAACGCCTATGGCCTGTCTGTTGCTGATTTTAATGCTGACAATAAAATGGATTTCGTACTGACCATGGCGGCTGATTATACAGGCAATAACATCTACGACGGCGAGGTTCACCTTTACCTGGGAAATGGAGATGGTACTTTTATGATGATAGGTACTGCTGCTGCCCCTCAAGCCGGTATCGTTACCGTTGGAGATGTCGGGGCCAATTGCGCAGCTGTCACCTCCGGTGATATTGATGGCGATACGGATATCGATGTGATCGCCGGGGACAATATCAGTTCAGCCAATCCCCTGGCGAATATCGTGCTCTTTAGAAACTCAGGTAATGATTTGGACAATTATCCCACCTTCTCAGCGGGGGAAACGATCGATTCGGCGGAAAATGTATTGGACCCTGAAGATCCTCCGTATTATCCGCCGGTTGATAACGGGTCATCGTATCCGCCATCTTATGGATTGGCGTTAGGGGATATGGATCAGGATGAAGACCTAGATCTTTTAGTGACAGACCGCGCGGGGTATTTGTATATCTATCAGAATGATGGAACCGGTTCATTTTCGCCGATCCGATTTGAACGGGTTGATAATCGACCGTATGCTTATGGTCAACTCCATTATCTCTTTGCTCCCATAACCATTAGCTGTGGTGATTTGAATGGCGATGGATTAACGGATTTTATCACGGGAGGTGACGGTGGTGCATGGGAAGGCGCCGTTGATTTATGGATCAACACGGGAACTAACGGTTCCGGTCATCCGCAATTCCAGAACGCTGGAGTTGTCGGCCAGGGCGGTACCGATGCCAAAGGACTGGCAATAGGACAGGTTAACCCTTCGGTTGACAGCTTTCCAGATATTGTTTTTGGGAACTACGAGGCACAACTCTATGCACTGATTACGGATCGTGTGGATACGGACGGCGATAATATTATCGATCTATATGATAATGCACCATTGCACTGGAATGCCCCACGGCTGGATATGAATGATGATGGAGGAATCAATTCTCTCGACCAGTTAGATAACGATCAGGATGGCATTGGTAATCCGGCAACCTCTGACGATGACGATGACGGTGTTGATGACTTGATAGATAACAGCCCGCTTGTTCCAAATGCAAACCAGCAGGATAGCGATGCAGATGGCATTGGTGATGTTTCTGACCCGTTGAACAATACGGATACTGATTCTGATGGTATTTTTGACGGGCCTTTCGATCCGGTCTTGTATCAAAAGGCCAAGCAGGCCAAAGCTATATGGTCTCAAGATGATACGCACTTTATCATTCGAATAGATGCCCTGGGCAGAGCATTTCAGAATGAATTTACCCAGACGATGTCTGATGCCGCTATTTGGAGTCCGGCTGAGTGGGATATTAAAAAGTTGGATAACTATAATGGCATCGGAGATGGTCCGGCTACCTCAGGCTACCAGGTGCCTCTTGATCTTGCCGGTGGTAAATCCACACCCATTACTCTCGTGGTGATTCCCCGGAAGATTTGGAATGCATTTGGCGACCCGGATCCCATCTGGTGGATCAATGATCGTATTAGCAATCCAAATCTCGAAATTTCTCAACATGGTAGCTATCATGCGAACAATACCATGTTGGGAGACTGGGCAGATGATCCGAGTAAAAACTGGTATGCATGTGAAACATGCGGTTTTACGCTGGAAGAGATGTTTGAGTTTCTCCGGATCGGGAAACGTACTTTACTGGGTGACTATAGCGATTGGTGGATCCAGGAAGGTGGCGCCCAGCCGGGTATCTCCCCGGCAGTGGACTGGAGTAATGCGGCCAATCCGCTGATCAGTTATGCCCCGCCTTACAATGCTTCCGATACCATCAGTCGCGATGCGACTTCCCGGTTAGGGTACAGGGCTTTTAGTGCCAGTATCTATGAAGAGAATAGCTCTGTTTTCAGTCCGGAAGGTTCACAGCATGAGAAATTTGGCCCCTATGGGATGTTCCATGCCAGTGCCGATTTACAGGTCGATCCTGAGGCTCCCGGTACAATGACCTATGAAGAATATCTGCACAGTATTACCGATCATGGCCAGTTAAATACCTGGCTGATCGAGGAAGTGGAGTGGTCAACTCGATATTGCAATGACACGCCCCGTTTGGAGAGTTGTCCTTCAGCTCCAGGTGGGATCAATCGGGAAAATAATATGGTTGATCCTGAACGATGGGAAAAATGGATGACGCTACTGGATTTTGTCAATGCCAATGGCCAACCAATGACCCTGGGGGATTATGCCCTGGCCATGGCGTTTGACAATGCGCCAACGGTTTCCAATGAAGATCAGGCCGATGCTGATCATGATGGTATTGGCGATGTGATTGATGGGGCTGTCTTGTCTGTTGATGATGTCGTTCTGGAATGGAATGGAAATCTTGCCCAGGGAACCTTACGAGCAATCCTGACAAATAATGGATCCGGTCTTGCCGGGCAGACCGTCCGCTTTACTTTTGATACCGATGGGGATGACGTTGATGAAGTATTTTCAGCTACAACGGATGCCGATGGTATTGCTAACGTTCCTGTTCAGGTAACATTAGATGGTGGTGCCTATACCAGCTCTGCGACCTGGGATGGCGGCGTCATGCAGCTTAATGACTCTGGAGAGGTCACGGTTCCATGTCTCCTGCTTGCCGACTTAACCGGAGATTGCCATGTGCAGATGGATGATCTGTCCATTTTTGTTTCACAGTGGCTGCAATCTGGGGATCCGGCTGATTGTCCACTGAGTGCGGACCTGGCTGGAAATGATTGTATCGTTAAAATGGAAGATTTTGCAATTATGGTTAGTGAATGGCTGGAGTGATCTCAAGCTGACTATTAATGTGATTCATTTGCCCTTATCACGATCAAAAAAAACGGCACACTCAGGTATTGAGTGTGCCTATTTTATTTTAAAATAATCTATAGTACGCTTTCGTACTTTTTATCTTTGAATCGTTCATTTGTTGTTATTCCAGGGCTGTTAGAATGCATTTTGACCTATTTATTGTCACATCGCGTGATATTCCGTTGTTACCCTTTATTCGATTTGCAAGCTAAAGCCCTTCTGAGCAGTGAGTTAACGTATTTATAAGTGCGAAAGTTAACCTATAAAGACCGCCATAATTTCGGTATAGTCCGATAAATATTTCTTGCATGATGAGAAAGTATCCATATAATAAATGCAGAATATGGCTTTTTAAATGAAATAGCTCCAGCGATAAATGTTTGTAAGGGATTGAAACATAAGGAGTTATTGATGAAGGGATGCGTGATGGCAGGAGTTAAGAATTATACAGTTCTGGGGATAATTGTGTTGTTGCTGGTTGGGCCGTGCGTGGTTATCGCATCGCTTCAGTCGGACTTTGATGCGTTGCCGGATGGTTCGATCGTGGCCTGGGGGAATGATGATGATATGCAGGTCCGTGATGTGCCGGAGTTTTCCGATTTTAAGGCGGTTGCCGCCGGGGCGAATCATTCGCTGGCGGTCAGGGCTGATGGCTCTCTGGTGGCCTGGGGTGATAATAGCAATGGCGAAACGGATGTTCCGAAGGGGGGCGGGTATGTGGCGGTGGCGGTCGGCTGGAATCACAGCCTGGCATTGCATTCTGACGGCTCGGTCCGTTCGTGGGGGCTCACTGGTTCGCCCCCGGACCCCAATAGCAATTTCGTTGCCATTGCCGCGGGGATTGATTTTAGTTTAGGACTCAAGGCCGATGGCAG
Organism: Phycisphaerae bacterium; assembly: GCA_021736565.1. Classification (GTDB taxonomy): domain Bacteria; phylum Planctomycetota; class Phycisphaerae; order Sedimentisphaerales; family SM23-30; genus JAIPFO01. Next base: position 4,398 of record JAIPFO010000089.1, read on the forward strand.
CCTGGTTGGCTGGGGTGGAGGAAACGTACATGGCCAGCGGACGATTCCGGCACTGGCGGTGGGCGAGAAGTACAAGGCCATTGCGGCGGGGGGGTATCATGGCCTGGCGATCGTAACAGACAGTGATCCACAGACGGCGGACCGGCTGGCGGCCTGGGGTTGGGATTTTTTTGACCTGGATACTGTTCCTCCCGGTTGGGAGACAGGCGATTTTCGGGCGATTGGCGCGGGGACCTATCATAACGTATCGCTCGAAGCAGATGGAACGATCAATGTCTGGGGGAATGTTAACGCGATGAGTAGCGTCCCGTCGATTGAGCCGGGTGGTTTTAAATCGGTGGCCTGCGGTGAGGGCTATAGCGTGGCATTAAGGAATAATGGAAGTATTGAGGTATGGGGCGATATTGCGATGGACCCCCGTCTGGTTAATGCTATTCCTGCGGGGGATATTTATAAGGTTGTTTCCGCGGGTCGGAATCACGTCCTGGCCCTGGCGGACCCTCCGATCCGGGTGATCACTCCTAACGGCGCCGAGTTTCTTTCGGCTGACACAACCTTTACGATCACCTGGGAAACTCAAAGCGGTATTGACGATGTTATTATTGACTTATCGACCGATTTTGGGGCGACCTATCTGCCTGAATACTCTGTAAGGGTCCCGAATAGCACCAGGAGTTATGCATGGCAGATCCCTGTGGTGAATTCGGCGGTCTGCCGCATACGCATCAGCGACGCGGATGACCCAAATCGCTATGACGAGAGTGACCATCCCTTTACGGTTTATCCGCCGAATGTCGGGGTGATCGTTGGCTGGGGGGATGACAGCCATCTCAAGGCCAGTGATGTCCCGGCCACGCATCATTGCGATAAACTGGCGGCGGGGCATGAACATTCGCTGGCGTTATTGACTGACGGTTCGATACGGGGATGGGGTCGAACGGATTTCGGTCTGGATCTCATTCCTGCCGACCCGAATTATATAGACATTGCTGCCGGGGAGGCCTTTAGCATTGCGCTGCACCAGAATGGTGCAATTACATGTTGGGGAAGTAATATTGATGGCCAGGCGGCCCCTCCCACGGAATGGGACTATACCCAGGTTGCCGCCGGTGACTACCATGGTTTGGCGATCAATCGTTCCGGGGATGTTATCGGCTGGGGAAAGGGGGACCAGGGTGCCGCATACGCATCGGATATGCAAGCGTATGACAAGATGGGGATCAACGCCATTGCTATTGCCGCCGGGGGCAATCAAAGTCTCGCAATCATTGAGGACGGCAGTTTGTTGGCCTGGGGCAATAACGATTACGGCCAATGGACTGAACCGACGGGGAGTTACGCGGCGGGTAATGGCTTTATTGCCGTTGCTTCTGGTCGATTTCACCATGTGGCATTGCGTGAGGATAAGTCCCTGGTCGCATGGGGGAATACCTCGGCGGCACCGGCGGGCAATGATTTTGTGGCCATTGCCGCGGGCGATTCGTTCAGTTTGGCCCTGCGAGAGGATGGGACAATTGAAGGGTGGGGGTTTGACACTTTCGGGCAGATCAGCGTGCCCAGGGGCTATGATTTCTTTAAAATAGCCGCGGGGCAGAAACATGCCCTGGCGTTTGGGAATCCTGCCTTTACGATAACCGCACCGGCTAAGGGCGAGCTGCTGCGTGCCGGCTCGCTCTACTCTCTCCAATGGCTGACGCACGCCATTTCCAGCGGAAAAGCGACCCATGTCAATCTCTTCTATTCCATCGACGATGGGGCTATCTGGACAGCGATCAATCCTGATTCTGACGGGGATGAGGATGAAGACCCTGACCCGGTTGCGAATGTTAACCAGTATGAAAACTGGCTGCTCCCGCAGGTCACCTCGCAAACGTGCCGAATCAAGCTCCAGGATGGTGATCTCCCGGACGTTGAAATGGTCAGTGCGGCCTTCACCCTGTATCAATGTACTCTCACACTTGATGCGAATGAGGACTGCCAAGTGGATTTGCTGGATTTTGCACTCTTCGTATCCCAGTGGCTTCATTGCGGTAACCCGTTCGATCAGGGCTGTTATAATGCGATTGTGCCCCCGGAGTGACGCCGCGGCTGGGGATCATGTAAGTCTTTATATTACAGGTATTTACGGTGTTATTAGCCGCATTTTCATCCAGGGCGGGCATCGGACGGGCAAAAAAAACAACAATATTTTTGCATTTTTCTTGTAAAAAGAAAAAAAAGACGTAAACTGACGTAACTTTGTAATTATATGAAAATAGTGCATGTGTGACGTCAGGGTCATATCGTATTTTAAACCCCCCTTTTTTCGCATTATAAAGGGCGATTTGAAATTCGTAAACCCACTTTTGACGTGGTGGGCATGTGTCACTTTACAATTGATAATCAAGGGTATGTTGTACGTATCCTGAAAAGCGGCCCTGCGTTAAAGGCAAATATCGTATTTCAGAGTAACTTTTAAGATACGAAAAGGGCTTTAACACACATATGACGCAGGTGTCAAAAATATAAACCCCTTAAAAAGAACTCAGGGAGTGTGATTGAATGATCAAAGTTAAGACTCGTGGTGGCGAATCCGTCCAGCAGATGATGAAGCGTTTCAAGAAGCTATGTGAAAAAGAAGGGCTTATCAAGGATATCAAGAAACAGAGCTATTACGAGAAGCCATCAGAAATCAAGCGTCGACGTAATCGCCGAACCCGGCCCTCGAACTACTAAAACGCTGATGCGAAGGCGGTTTTGTAATATATCGCTTTTTTAGGAAGAAAAAGTACTTTGCGCTTATATTGCGCAAGGGTTTCGGGGTGTATTCAGTGGCCTGACTCCATGTTTTATAGACACAGGTAACGGTCGGGGTTCATTTTGACCCAGTGTTACACACCGATATCGCACGGAGGCGATACAAGCCTGAAAGCTAATAAAGAGCAATAGCAGGCTCGATAGTGCCTGCTATTAGTCACCCTGTGACCGGATCAAAATCCTACAACGATTACGGTTGATGAGGGCGTTACTGTTAGTTTTTTCAAGGCAAGTGAATGTCCTGCCGTGGCGATTTTTCATTTTTCAAGAGATTTTCTGGGAGAATTCTCCACTGAAAATTTGCCCTTTCGGCCTAAAATAAGACTCCTGCGTCAAAGTAAGGCAAGAGGCCTCTGTCGTTATTGTTTTGTAAATAATGAGATTTAATCAAATATTATAAATTCACACTGTTCATTTGAAAGGAATTTGGTTGTGAGAAAGTCAAGAAGTAAAAGCTGTTTCGTACTACTTATGATGGTAGCGGCAGTTGTTTTGTTAACGGGTCCGATTGCCATGGCGGCGGATGGCGATACGGCGACAACAAAGGGTTGGTGGCCCGAAGGTTTGCCTGTGATATGGCTTATCGCACCGATTATGGCATTTGTAGCACTTGGCTTTGCAGTCAAGTTCTATTTAGAAGTCAAAGGGGCTAATCCGGGCGATGAAGACATGCAGAGGATTGCCAAATATGTTACTGAAGGTGCTCTGGCCTATCTGCTTCGTCAGTATAAAGTGGTTGGAGTATTCTTTGCAATTGTTGCCGGTATTCTTTACTGGATGGGTCAGATTGGAGTTCAGCATCAGATCGTTTGTGTGGCTTTCCTTTCCGGTGGTTTCTTCTCAGGCCTTTGTGGCTGGTTTGGAATGAAAACAGCTACCCTTGCCTCTAACCGTACAGCTCAGGGTGCAAAAGAAGGTCTTAATAGGGGCCTTACCGTCGCATTCCGTGCCGGTGCCGTTATGGGTATGGTTGTTGTTGGTTTCGGTCTTATCGATATCTGTGCATGGTTCATTGGTCTTAATTATTTTACAGACATGGGTTTGGTTGAGATTACTGTCGTTATGCTGACATTCGGCATGGGTGCAAGTTCTCAGGCCTTATTCGCCCGTGTGGGTGGTGGTATCTATACCAAGGCCGCTGACGTAGGTGCTGACCTGGTGGGTAAAGTTGAAGCGGGTATTCCGGAAGATGATCCCCGTAACCCGGCGACTATCGCTGACAATGTGGGTGATAATGTGGGTGATGTAGCCGGTATGGGTGCTGACCTGTATGAGAGTTACTGTGGTTCGATTCTTGCCACGATGGCTCTTGGTGTATCTGCTGCGGTATCATTGGGTCTTGAAAGAGCTCAGATCCTTCAGCTTCTTGCCGCTCCAATGGTTCTGGCGGGTGTGGGTATCCTTCTCTCAATTATTGGTATTTACATGGTTCGCACTAAAGATGGTGCGAGCATGAAACAACTTATGAATGCCTTGATGACCGGTGTTATGGGTTCAAGTGTTCTTATCCTTATTGCTGCATTTTTTGTATGTAAGTATATGTTTGGTGATATTGCACAGGTTAATGGGATGGGTATTTTTGGATCCATCTGCACAGGTATGATCTCAGGTCTTATCATTGGTAAGGCGACAGAGATTTACACGTCTTATGACTTTAAACCTACTCAGCAAGTGGCTAAGAATGCCGAGACGGGTGCTGCGACGGTTATTATCTCTGGTCTGGCAGAAGGTATGAAGAGTACCTGGATGTCACTCTTGACCGTCATTGTTGCTATCATGCTTGCCTATAACTTTGCCGGTGGTGCGGGTAATACCTTGCTGGGTCTTTATGGTGTTGGTATTGCGGCTGTCGCTATGCTGGCAACATTGGGTATCACCCTGGCAACCGATGCTTATGGCCCTATCGCTGATAATGCCGGTGGTAATGCCGAGATGACCGGGCAGGATCCAGAAGTTCGCAAACGAACGGATGCCCTTGACTCACTGGGTAATACAACCGCGGCGATGGGTAAAGGGTTTGCCATTGGTTCGGCGGCTTTAACCGCTCTTGCTCTTATGGCAGCCTATGTCGAAGAGGTTCGTATCGGTCAGGTTCGTGAAGCGGAAGTCGGAATCGTGGAAATATATAAAGCCGAAACCCCCGAAGTGGGTGATGCGATCTATATTGGTGCCGGTAAATTCTCTGTCGCTGAAATGGTTGGTGATGACGTTGTTGGTATGGGCTATATGGGTTTAGTTATGCCGAAACTGCCTGAAGGCGTTACGCTGGAAAAAGGCAAAGTGGCTATAGTCGTTGATGAAGCTGACGACGAGAAATTACATGCCGCGACGATTACGGTTGATGGCGTTGGTTATCATGCGTCACTGGTCGCATCTGAAAATGCGACATTGCGTCAGTTTATGGATTTCTATGCGGTGAACCTGATGAATCCTAAGGTGCTTTGCGGTATCTTTGCCGGTGTTCTTCTGGTATTCCTCTTTAGTGCGATGACCATGAACGCCGTTGGCCGTGCGGCGATGGCGATGGTGAACGAAGTGCGTCGTCAGTTCCGTGAGATTCCAGGTATCCTGGAAGGTAAGGCGGTGCCTGAATATGCCAAGTGTGTTGCCATCTCAACGGCAGGTGCCCAGAAGGAAATGATCATTCCGTCCCTCCTGGCTCTTACCGTACCGGTGATCGTGGGGCTGTTCCTGGGAGTTGCCGGTGTGCTTGGTCTTCTGGTGGGTGGTCTATCATGTGGATTTGCCATGGCCATCTTCATGGCCAATGCAGGTGGAGCATGGGACAATGCCAAGAAGTACATCGAAACTGGCGCTCATGGCGGCAAGGGCTCTGATGCCCATAAGGCTTCAGTTGTAGGCGATACCGTGGGTGATCCGTTCAAAGATACCTCCGGGCCTAGTCTGAACATTCTTATCAAGTTGATGAGTATGGTCTCGGTTGTATTTGCCGGATTGATCGTCAAATTTGCTCCGATGATTGCCGAATGGGTTGGCTTAGGCTAATCCAGATGTTCCAGCTTTGAGCTGTACATGTAATTATGAAATTGATCAAACGGCCGATTCAAGACGAATCGGCCGTTTTTTAATTTACAACGAAAAAGGCCGCGACCTTCAAAAAAGTGTCCTTGATGATGGTTGCGTCAGAAGCGACATGTAAAAAAGTCGACGAAAAACCTTGGGCAGGGGCGCAACATCGCTTTTTTGATGTTGGGGTCAATTATATTTTGATATAATCATATTTTACCTGTTGACATTACATTTTAACTTTGATAAAATACGAAACTTAATAATTTTACCTGGCTTTGCCTGTGGGAACATCATCAATTCCCTGATCCGCATCGAGCCATGGGTAAGATCGATCATCCACGGGGTGTAGCTCAGCTTGGCTAGAGCGCTGCGTTTGGGACGCAGAAGTCGAAGGTTCGAATCCTTTCACCCCGATTTTTTGTAAAGCCTTGTAATAAAAAGAATTACAAGGCTTTATCTTTTGCGGTAATTTTAATTATTGATTTAATTGTATTTAATTTTATGCAGTATTTATGCAGTATGAAATTTTTATGTAGGTTTTTTAGTCATTTTAAATTGCCTGTTCCTTGCCTATTGTTCATTGTTCACTGATATTTACTCCTCCGCAATCTCCCCAAGATCCATCGCATTTATCGTAAGCAACGCCTTCTGCGTACAC
>JAIPFO010000090.1 GCA_021736565.1 Phycisphaerae bacterium
GGTGAATCCTTCCCTGCCCTGGGGGACAACGCCGGCAACGATCTCGTAGCAATTAGGGTCTGCATCTCGACAGTTGGCCAAGATCTCCCGGAATACGCACCAGGGCTTCTTCCAGTCCTTCGCACCATATCCCAGGGTCAGGTTCGTCTGAAACTCCTCCTTGTCGCCCCCGGGTGCCTCCCTGACGAATACGAGCTGTTCGACGTCCTCTCCTTTCACCTTCCGTATATCCTTCCTGAATGTTACCTTGTCGCGACCAATATAGAGAATGATATCAATGCCCAGTCGAAGTGCGGAGGTTACCGCTAATTTGAATCCGGAGCCGAACATGCCAATTGAGCTGGGGTCATCGGCCTTATCCGTAAACCCGACTAAAAACAGTGCGAAGAAATCGGCACTCCCATAATTCTGAAACATTATATACCCATTTTTACTGGTCATGCTCGAACCCCTTTTTATCTTTAGCCCAAGTGAATAGTCGGCAATTCCGTGGCGCGTAAATGAACGGGATGGTTGAATTTACATGAAACGGGAATTGCATAGCGATGCTATATTTTACAGGCACAGGCGCTGTCTGGACAGGTTGCTTAGGATGTATCATGGGATGGGCGGTTTGGCTCATTCGCAAGAACCTATCCGTTACGCTTATCAGATTATCCTCTGGTCGGTTGCTTCTCAGCGGGGCTGCACTCTGTTTGACCTTATATATATACAATACATCACTAAACTCATTTTGTCAAGCTGTTCCAACCCCCCATGACAGGCTTCGCGAACTTTTTGCGATATTCGGGCAGCGGTTGCGTTGGATAAGCCCTTTTGGGGGGGGGAGGTTTCCTTCTAACGGCTTATGAGCTCAGAAGCGTGGTTCTTGACGGAATTGGGAGGCGGTTTTATTTGGCTCCCCAAAAATAACGCCAATGCAGATGTCATAACTTTCGATATTGAAAAGGGTTAAGTGCTATATGGACCATGGATGCCCCACAGGATGTTTTGGAGCTAAATATGAGGCCAGCGTCATATGTGTTTATAGGGAGGGTATCTTAGGGGCTTGTTTTAAAGGCGAAAACCGACTTTTGACGTGGAAGTCCATCTTTATTCCAAAGCAAAGCCCCACTTGGGGCGATCCCATGACGTTGAAAAAGCCTGCTCATCTGCCAGGATGACAGTTTGGGTTTTTTCTCGGGCGTCCAGGAAGTAGATAAAGTCCAGCTCCCGATTTTCCTGGTCTTTTTCTTTTGAGTATTTTTTGGCGATTTCATTGGCCGGCAGGGTCATTCGTCCGGCCATCTCAATGAGGGTGAAGTTTATGCCCTCTTTTTGTTCGGTGGGGCGGTAGGATCGCCAGATGAGCTCTGTGCATACCAGTGTGTGGTCCGTGGCGAAGTCGAATTCGTAATCGTAGGGTTTGTCCAGGTGGCCGAAAGCCTCAATAATTGCCTGGGCTTTGACGACCTTATCAACCCGCGGCCGTAATACGCCCATGTAATCTCCGCAGCATCCCTTAAGCGTATTGAGCACAACGCCTTTACTGATCGCTTCGATCACCCGATAGTCCTGCTGGTCATACCCGGCGGTATAGCGCAGGGACCGCCCCGGGAATCGCCTGGCCAAATACTCACTCAGCGACTGATCTCGGCCTGAAACGGATTTGACATATCCGCGCACCTCAGCGGTATCAAAATACGTTTCCAGTTTCTCCGGGTTTCCGAGGTACAAAATTGCATGGGGCCAAAATCCGGGCAATCCCGCATTGCTGACATACCAGTTTTTACGCGAGAGGATAATATCGCCGGGTTCTAAATGTTTGTCCATCTCCTCCAGTTGCTCATCGGAAATCAGATACGTCCCGATACGCCGAAGCCGCGTATTGCCCATCCAGGTCGCCACACCCTTTTGGGCAGGGAACCACACCCGCTTGACATTCTGTCGAAGCACTTCTAAATCGCTCTTCACCGACATGCCGGTCAGTTCAATTGGCGAATTGGCATTGATCATCGCTAATTCTATCTCAATCTTCTCCCAAAGTCTTCCGGCCCCCAGTTCTTCAGCCTCAGTCCGGCCATTGAGCCCCTTGTCCAGCCAATTCAAATACCCCTGGCCGGCGGTGACACGCATTTTGTCGCGTATGCCTTGCAGTTCATGGCGAAACTTACTGAACGAGTCTGCGCCGGGCAGATCGCCGGGGCCTGGCGTATTGAGAAATTTCTCAGCGTTGGGATTGGCCGATACCAGTTTCACCAGCCGGCTGCTCTTTTCATACAGCGATAATTCAGCCGCATAGGTCAGCATAAAGCTCCGCAGGTGAAACTTCCGCTCTGCCCGGGACGGGTCAAATCGATACCAATCCTCATAAAACAGCCGTATCCGGTCGAGCTCAAACGCATAATCATAGATCGCTACCCAGGCCTCCCGCAGGAAGACCTCTTCATCACGGGTCAACACCCGCGGATTATCCGCGTCAAACATCTGCGTTTTACTCTCGAGCCGTTGCAGCAGATACTCAAGTCCCCGGTCATATTCACGATAAAGTACGCAATCGGCCACAAACGCCTCATTAAAATCCGCTGCCGACAAATCGGTCAACATAGACGGCTCACGCATTTTATAAACTGCCAGCTGGGCGGCAAAAACAATAATTGCCAACAGCAGGCATATTGTAATTCGCCACCGAACCCGCACCCCTCGCTCCGTGACCTTCACCGTTTCCTTTTTAACAATGCGGCCAATCATGATCGTCACCAGCGACACCAGGGAGATCGCCAGAAAGACCTCAACCATCGTCGGCAGCCACCGAACCCCCTGATCGGCGGCATAAAATCCTATCACAACCCCGAGGGCGATTGCCAGTCCCAAGAGCCCCGCAACAGACAACCGGCTACCGAACTTGACACCGGCGTCATCAGTATTCTTGACCCCCATTTTTGGTGTTTTAAAGGGCCATTTTAATAACGGGAAACGACTTTTGAGGTGGGTGTCAGGTTTAATAATTTTATCACCATTATTGGTCGTCATAATAATCCTCACAAATTCAGGCGTTGGATGCAACCCATGGCGGGCTGTATCGTGCCTACCGTAAAGACTCAGCCGGTGAATTGCAACGATAAATTTGATGTATCGGCCGATTATTTTATGCGAGAATGGTTTGGGATTCTACCGGGATGGACGGTATGACCCGGATAACCGGTATAATCTACTTGTTTTTACATATTTTCCTGTATGTCATGGTTTAAAAGGGTCTTCTCATTTGATTTTTTCTATTTTGTTTTGCATAGTTGTGTATGTAACCGTTCTGCAGGGCAACAACGCAGAACAAGAGAGACGCCCGCGTCCCATGAATTTTTAAAGCCTGTTTTCTGGATTTAATGTGCTTTTAAATACGAAAAACGACTTTTGGCGTGGCTGTCAAAAAATAATATAAATAGTGCGTTGCACTTGGATGCATGGAGCGATTCGGTTCTGGTAAAACCTGCCCGTCCGCTGCCTGACGCGTAAGCATTAAGCGTATAGGAGGTTATATGCCATGCTCTCCAAGTTGAAACGACGACTAAGATCCAGCTCAAAACAGACATCTCGCATGGAGTTAGAAAAGCTTGACTCCCGGCTGTTGCTCAGTGCGACTTCGATGGTCCCGGATGTGTATGCGGATGGTGATAATCTTTCAGATTTTGTACGTGACGGCTATGGTCTACCGGATGTTTTTCATTCGGACCCGGCGACGTGGAATCTGAATTATTCCGATGGTTTAACGCTTCCCGATGCGATTGAAGCGAGTTCGACGCATGATGACCTGGCCGGTATACTGGGGGGGACGGATTTATCTCAGGGAAATAATGACTATGGGCCCCTTCTTTCCAGTAGTGCTTATACCCTGTATCTTGATTTTGACGGGGCACGTGTCTATAGTCGTCCCAGTGATTTCTGGCTGGGCAGCAGTTATGTTGATGTCCCTGCTTTTAGCCTTGACTCGTTTGGGTGGGGCGGTCGTGAAGCGGAATCGATTTCAACGATCGCGGCGATGGTCCAGGAAGACTATGCGGCATATAATGTTAATGTAACGCTCCGTGAGCCGGTCTCCGGTTCTTACACGACGCTTTATGTTGGGGGCGATAACAGCTGGTTCCGGGCGGGCAGTAGTGTTATCGGCGTAGCGACCTACGACATTGGTAATCGGATGGAGAGTAATTACGGGTTTGCTTTTACCGAAGAATTGGGTGTCTATAAAAATTACTCTAACGGCAGTTTGAATAATTTTAGCGAATATATTGCCAATCTTGTTACCCATGAGGCGGCCCATACTTTTGGCTCTAACCATGTGAGCGATACCACGGCCATTATGAATCCCTATTTGCCGATCAGTCCTCGGGTGTCTTCTTTTGGCGGCGATAGTTCTCAGGACACTCAATTGCTGCTCGGTTCGAATATTGGATATGCTCATGGTCGGGATGATTATGGTGACGGGTTCAGTAACGCTGAGCCGATCAGTCTCCAGGGGGTCACTGCCGGTATTCTTGAGACGCGAGATGACCAGGACACCTTCAGTTTTACGGCTTCATTCAGCGGGCCATTGTCCATTGATCTGGATACGTCCATTTATGGCAACCTGGATTCGTATTTGAAAGTGTATAATACCGGTAGCCGGGGTCTTGTTGGGCAGAATGATGACCATGGGGGTGAGACTGATTCTTATGTGACGGTAAATGTGGTCTCGGGTGAGCAGTATACGATCGAAGTGTCCAGTGCCTCTGGAGATTCATCCGGAACATATTCACTTGGATTTGTCTTTCCGGATGCGGAGCCGGCTATTTCGATCACCGACCAGAGCGGTCCAAGCGATGACCGGTCGATCGACTTTGGAACCCTTAAATCGGGTACTTATACGACCAGTGAATTTATGATTTCTAATGATGGCTTAGCGAACCTGACCATTTCACGTTTGTCGTCGTCGTCCCCGTTTGAGCTAAATATCGTGAGTGCTCCGGGTAATCGCTCTGACGACCTGGTTATCGCGCCTGGTGAGACCCAGACGGTTACGGTTTTGTTTGACCCTGAAACGGCCGGGACTTACAGTGGCGCGGTCGTTATCGTTTCAAATGATGAAGACTCGCCAGAATTAACGTTGGATCTGGTGGGGACCATGGCATCGCCTCAGCCGGAGATGTCGGTGAACGCGGTTGTGGCAACGGACGGCGATTATGTCCTTGATTTTGGAAATATTACCCGCAATACGACTGGTTTTGAAACGGTGAGCCTGGCCAATACCGGTTTGGTCGATCTGTTGATCAGCGATGTTACGATATCGGGGCCGTTTGAATTCACGAGCGGTCAGGTCGGTCCTGAAAGTATCGCTCCGGGCGAATCTATCGCCCTGACGGTTCAGGTTCGCGGCCAGGTACGCGAGCAGGTTACCGGTCGGATCAATATCATTACCAATGACCCGGATGAGCCAGAGGCCACAATTGACCTGACGGCTCAAATTACGGCCGGTGTTCTTACTGTGAATGAGTCCTGCCAGGTGACCGATGATAATCAGATTGATTTTGGGATAGTCTATCAGGGTGAACGGGTTCAGAAAACAATTACCCTGGTGAATACCGGGGATGATATTCTGACCATCAATGACCTGTCCATGGACCCTGTTTTTACGATGGAGGTTGGTCATGGCCGAGAGTTTGGCATTGATGGGATTCAACTGGATGTGGGTGACGCGGTCGAAATATTTGTCGGTTACAGCCCAGAGGCCACCGGCGAGGTTCACGGCGAGCTGGTTATTACCAGTGATGATAGCGAGGCCGGGGTGACGATGGTTGATCTTCAGGCTACCGGTGATGATAATCCACTGGAAATTATTGAAGCCGATGGCATTGGAGATGGCCTGGTGGACGCCGGCCGATTGCGTGTTGGGGAGTTTTACATTATTGACCTCTGGACGCTGGCCAATCATGGCAATGAACCGGTGGCGATATCGTTGGACCTTGGCGAACCGTCCGAATTTCAACTGGTCGGTTCTGAATATATTGTGATTCCTGCCGGTGGTGATTATGATGTTCAACTGGTTTTGGATACTGAACAGGCATTGGCGATTAATGATACAATAACGCTCACGGCGGATAATTATTATCATTCAAGTGATACGCTTAGGGTGTGTGCCGAGCCATTTGCACTGGTGGGTGGTCGGGATAAATATACGTTTATTGACCATGACGGCGATGAGGTTCGGATATCGTTGGTCGGGGAAGGGACTGCCGAGGTGACCCTGGGGGCGGCGGGTCAGCCCGATATTGAATTGATCCATCTTCGCGGAGGCGCGGAGCCGGGTAAATTGAATATTAAAGTTAAGGGCGATGGGAAGACGCAGCTCGGTGCGGTGACCGGAACGGCAGATCTGAAATATTTTAATGCTTCTGGAGTGGATCTTGTGGGAGAGGGTATCGACATTGACGGCACGATCGATTGCCTTCGGTTGTCGGGCATCCTTCATGATGCGGATATGAGTTATGAGACCGAGAAGCCGGCCGTGATTCGGGTGGGGCACGTAGGGGTCGACAGTACCATTGATATTGATGGCCCGCTCAATAGAGTTGTCATCAATCAATTTGACGATGGTCTTCTGAGATCAACGCAAATCAATCGGGTCCAGATAGGCCAGATGGCCGGTGATATTGAAGTGACCGATGGTGATCTTAATACGCTTAAAATAAACCAGGGTGGGTATGATGGCCACGTCGACGTGAACGGCCATTTGGCCTCATTAACTGTGAAATCAGGAAATTTAACGGGCCAGATCAATGTGGCCGATGATATCGGACGATTACTGTTACCCCATGGTGACATTGATGGCGAGATCAAATCCGGAAAGAGGATAGGGCTGATCAAGGCCATGAATCTCAACCAGGCCCGTATTTATGCCCAGACTCAAATTGATAAGATTTTCATTAGTGACGACATGAAGGACAGTATGATTTCAATCGGATATGATGTTGACCTTCCCATGGATGGCCAGTCGGCCACAGCGGTGTTACCGATGAATACCCAAATGGGGCTATTGAATATTCGAGGAACGTTTGAATCTTCTACGATCGCTGTCGGCGTTGCCCCCGGCAGTGATGGCACTCTGATCCATGGCGTCGCACATACCTCCAGCGGTTCCATTGGCAGAGTGAATATTTCCAATTTGAATACCGACAACCAGGACAATCCTTTTGGACTGGTTGCTCGGGATTCATTGGGGAAATTACGCATCAATCGCCAAGTCATTTCATCCGATTACAAGAGCGATGATTTTTATGCGACCGTGATCAAAAATTAGATCATGCGGATTTAGCCGCCAGGCTGAATACTTCAGCGTCCATCGGTTCGTGAAGTCGCATCGCGATCCTGTTTGCCCCGCTGGGTGTCTTGTCTACTCGAATCACTTCGGCCCAATGATCGTAACTGTTCATGGCGAATTGATTCCTTTGGATCGGGTAGCTGAATCGTGTCTGAAGATGGTGTCCTACCGGGGGAGAAGCGGTCGGATCGATAATAAAACTGACCACGTTGTGAGATAGATCAACAATTTGTCCACGAAACAGTTCGCCATTGTCCGTGTGGCTGAACCAGAGTGGCCAGGAAAATCGTAGCCGTGTACCGCCGCGTCGTTCTTGAATTTCATACATCCGATTCAATTCTCCATTTCTGTTGTTCGTAAAGGTTTTAAAATAGATGATTCCTACACTTATTGTCGGATTTTCTCCGACGCGAATTAATCAAATTTAAAAAAACCTGAGAGGATGTGGAAAATGGAGCCGCTTCAATAAGGTGTGCTGGTTTCGATCGCGCGCAATGTAACGCGATAAATCCAGGGACTTACATGTCAGCCCGTTAAACGGGTGAATTGAATGGGGATGATTATAAAAACCGGTTTAACGGTAGAATGGCTATTCGATCAGTGTTCGTACGACATCGAGTTCTTCTTCAATCTTTTCGGTGACTTTCTGGATCTGTTCAGGGGTGATGTCCAGTTCTTCGAGCAAGGCGTCGTTGGGTTTTTTTTGTTCGATGTCTTTTATGAGGCCAAAGCCTGCTTTACAGCAAAGGTAGTCCGACATATGGGTTACGACCGCCAGGAGGCGATTTTCGGGGGTGAGTTCTTCGGGATTGTGATGGAATCCTGTGACATATTGGAAGGAGCGTGGGAATTTCCATTTTTCGGCCAGTGCCGCCCCGATGGCTTGATGGGTTGTGCCGTAAACGGCTTCTTCGGCATTGCAGAATGGAACGCCGGCCTTCACCTGGTTGACCAGTTCAGGGATAGACTCTGACTTACACTGCATGACCGCCACCAGTCCGATATCATGAATGAGCCCTGCCAGGAACGCTTCATCGGGTAAGGCCAGGCCAATTTCTGAGGTGAGTAGTTTATTGGTCGCACCGACCGCGACACTGTGTGTCCAAAGTTCTTTTCCGGTAAAGTCATCGCAGGTTGGCTTGGTATTGAACATTTTGCTTAGTGACGCTGCGATGGCGATATTTTTAACCGCATTGAGTCCCAGCAACATGATGGCCCGGTCGATACTGCCAATTTGTCCCGGCAGGCCGTAAAAGGCTGAATTAACAACGCGCAAGACCCTGGAGGATAATGCCGGATCATTTCGTACGATTTTATGTAAATCGTGGGCGGTACTCTTAGGGTCTTGTACCACCTGAATGATCTGGATAGTGACTTCCGGTAAGGTTGCGATCTCTATGGTTTGATTGGCGATTTCAAATGCCGTTGCGTCTGCCATCGTTGTTTACCCTTTCATTTCAGGTAGATGCTGTATTTTTGGCGAAATACAAATTCGACACCCGCGTGCTAAGTGTTTTTGAAGTCTATTTTCGGGATCTTAGAAGAAGCTATAAGATACAGGAGTGGACTTTTGACACGTGGGTCAAGTTTTAATATGAGATTATCTTTCGCTTGAGCCTTTGGTCTAATTTGACTCGTGATAATATATTCGCAATTTTTTTGCCGCTATGTCCATCCCCATAAATTGTACATGGCTTTCGGCCCGTACGTTTCCGGTTCAGGATGCTTTGAACGGCGGTTGACACATTTTTTGTTCCGTAATCCACATCGATTACATTTTTGCCACGTTCTCGCCCCAACTGTCGGGGCTTGACGTTAACTACATCGACATTTAATCTTCCGGCCTCAATTATTCCACTGGAACTATTTCCTATTAGCATTCGGCTATGCTTGAGCAATCCCATATAAATCCCTCGGGGTACATGGGTTAACAGAGGCCAATTTTTCTTGGTACAATAGTGCCTGGCCGCCTGGATGATGCCCGAATAGCCCGGGTCGCAATTAGGATATAACACTATTATTTTCAAGTGTTTACGGTCAGATCCTCGCAGGGTTTGTGTCATTCGTCTTTCTTCCAGAAGGGGGGTGCCGCCGGCGGGATGTTGTAAAATAATCGCATAATCCTCGCGAACGTCAAAACCGGCCCACTGGTTTAATTCTGAAATATTCTTGCAAATTGTCGCAGAAAAATTATCCAGCGCGGGCGACCCGGTCCGATAAACACGCCAGGGATCCTCCCCCATGCGAATCAATCGCTCTTTGGCGCCCTTTGATGCTGCGAAATGGAGGTGGGCGAGTTTACTGATCGCATGGCGATACGCATCGTCTTGAATGCCCTGAGCGATGTCGCCGCCGTGGATATGGGCCAGGGGGATTTGGCTGGCCGTTGCGGCGCTGGCGGCGGCAAAGGTCTCCAGTCGGTCACCCATGACCAGTACCATGTCGCTTTCCAACCGGGCATATTCGTTTGTGAGCCCGGTGATGGCCCGCCCCAGCCCCCGGCTCTGTTCGATCATGTCATCCTTTTGGCTTTGAAGGCGAATCTTGCCGTCAATACGCCACCCATCGGCCTGGATATCTTTAACCGTATAGCCAAACTTCCGCAACAGGTGCATTCCCGTTACGATTAACTGCAGGTCGAGTTTTTCGTGTTGGTTGATCGCCTCGAGTACCGGGCGAAATATCCCATATTCCGCG
This sequence comes from Phycisphaerae bacterium, assembly GCA_021736565.1. GTDB lineage: Bacteria > Planctomycetota > Phycisphaerae > Sedimentisphaerales > SM23-30 > JAIPFO01. The sequence goes on from JAIPFO010000090.1 coordinate 10,025, forward strand.
CGTGTGCCCGTTACAACCGCAATTCGTCGTTTTGCCATGTTTTGTGATCTCAAATCAAAATAGACGCTAGCGTCATAAGTATTTTTTGTGCCCTTTTTCCGCATCTTAAAGTTCAATATGAAATACTCAAATCACCTTTTAATGCGGGAGTCAATATATCTATTCTTCGATTATTACTACGCCACCGATTGGGTTCCCGCGAAATTCTGCCAGAATTTCCTGCCAGCGTGCTTCCGTTTTCTCACGATTATTGTCGACCATAGCGATTCTTACAGCGGTTATGTGCCGTCCCAGTATCTCAAGCCAGTCTTTTGCACTGCCCAGGTTTTCGGCGTGCAGCGGATTGAAACAGACCCCAAGGAATGGATTGTTCAGTTCATTGAGCATGTCCCGTAGTTCCAGGGGCGATTGAAGTATGCCTCCGGCTGGATTTTCAATGGCAAGGGTGACTCCGAGTATTTCGGCTGTCTCAACGAGTTTTTCCAGGGCAAAGAACAGGTTGTTCATGGCGAGTTCATACGATTGCACCTGAAGATTTCCTGGTTGGCTTTTTACATGGGCTCGAACTACGACGATGGGGGGTGCTGGTGTAGGATCAGGGTTGATCGGGTATGCCCCGGCAAATTCCAAAAGTTCACGGAAAAATCCAATGGCTTCCTGTCGTTGGGAATTTTTGCCACACGCCAGGTCAAACAAGTTATACTTTTCAGTGGTCACTGAGCCGACAAGCACACCATCAAGCCATGCCTCAGGAATCGCCTCATCTCCAGCCAGAAATTCCA